>MWBF01000169.1 GCA_002068935.1 Chloroflexi bacterium ADurb.Bin325 | reverse complement strand
GCCATGCCGCACCTGAGCACCGCGACGGTCTATCCCGGGCTGTGTCTGATCGAGGGGACCAACCTGTCGGAGGGACGGGGCACCGCGCTGCCGTTCGAGGCGACGGGCGCGCCGTGGTGCGACGCGGACGGGCTGGCGCGGCGGCTGAACGCGAGCGGGCTGGCGGGCGTGCGCTTTCGGCCGATCCGCTTCGTCCCGTCGGCCAGCAAGCACGCCGGGGCCGCCTGCGCGGGGGTGCAGATCCACGTGACCGACCGTGGGGCGTTTCGTCCAGTGGAGGCCGGGCTGCACGTCGTGGCCGCGTTCCTGGCGGATGCGCCGGATCGCTGCGCGTTCCTCCCCTCCAGCTGGGAGGGCCGGCCGCCGCACTTCGACCTGCTGATCGGCGACGCGGCGATCCGCGAGGGGCTGCTGGCCGGCGCGGAGGTCGCGGAGCTGGTCGCGGGCTGGGCGGAGTCCGAGCGCGACTTCCGCGCCGAGCGCGCGCCATTTCTGTTGTATTGAAGGACGCGGCGGGGCGGCCCTTTTCAGGGCCGCTCCTTCGACTGCGCCCGCACTGCGTCCTCCGCTCAGGGCGCTTCCATAAGCTTCCCATCAGCGAAACGGAGCATCCTGAGCGGGTTGTCCGGCTCGCCGCGGCTGACGACGGAAGGCCAGTCGAAGGAGCGGACGTGAGGGCCGCCCCTTCGACTGCGTCCGCACTGCGTCCTCCGCTCAGGGCGCTTCCGTGCTCCGCTTTTTGGTGGGCCCCCCGGGATTCGAACCCAGGACCAACCGGTTATGCTTCCCACTGCGGCTTTCGCCGCCCCGCGATCTCCGTCCGACCAGGCTCCCTCGGCCTGACGCCTGGAGGCCCGGACGCACCCGGAGACGGGTTTGTGGGCTGGACTATCCCTTCACCCTGTGAGTCAACGCCAGGGCTGTCGCCAGCCCTGAGTCGCCCCGTCGGGCGCCCGCCGTCTAGTCTCTACACCTTCCCCACGAACGAGTCGGGGCTTGGCTCGGGATCACCATGTCTGCGCGACGCAGGCTTCCCCGAGTTTGGCAGGTATCACCCGGCAGTTTCCCGCCGGGCAGCCCTTGACGATATGCATCGGGCGACGCGCTTGCCGCCCGACACCGGGACCGTCACGAGCCGGTCGCTCTAACCGCTGAGCTAGGGGCCCTTATCTGGCCGTCAGTATAACAGCCTATCACCGCTTTGGCAAACTGTCCGGGAAGGCGGGAAAGCCGCCTCACAGATAGTAGTCGAAGTCCTGCTCGGTGCGCGCCTTGCGCCGGATGACGAAGATGTGGGCCGGCAGGTGGCGCGGGTCCAGCTCCACATAGTTGCGCGGGCCGTTCCAGAGATAGCGGGCGTCGGTCAGCAGGTCGTGCACCTGGAACGGCTGGTGGTCGTCCAGCCCCAGCTCCTCCAGCGGCAGGGTGATGAAGCCCGACTGCCGGTAGCGCGAATCGAGATTGACGATGACCAGGACCTCGTTCGTGCGGTCTGCGTTGCTCTTCGTGAAGGCGATGAGCTGATCGTTGTCGATGTCGTGGAAGCGCAGGTTGTGGTTGGCGTGGAAGGCCGGGTTCTCATGGCGGATCTGGTTCACGCGGCCGATCAGCCCGCGCAGGCTGTCCGGGCGGTGGATGTCCCACGCCTTGATCTCGTACTTCTCCGAGTCGAGATATTCCTCGCGGCCGGGCGCGAGGGGGCGGTTGTCGCACAGCTCGAAGGCCGGGCCGTAGATGCCGTAGCTCGGGCCCAGCGTGGCCGCCAGTACCAGCCGTGCGATGTGCGCGGGCCGGCCGCCGTACTGGAGATACTCGGTCAGGATGTCCGGCGTGTTGGGCCAGAGGTTCGGGCCGCAGAAGTCCTTGACCTCGGTCTGCGTCAGCTCGATGAGATACTGGGTCAGCTCCCACTTGGTGTTGCGCCAGGGGAAGTAGTTGTACGACTGGGTGAAGCCGCGCTTGGCGAGGCCATACAGGGCCGCGGGCCGGGTGAACGCCTCGGAGAGGAAGATGACATCGGGCGCGGCGCGCTTGACCTCGGCGATGAGCCATTCCCAGAAGGCAAAGGGCTTGGTGTGCGGATTGTCCACCCGGAAGATGCGCACGCCCTGGGCGATCCAGAACTCGAAGATGCTCTTCAGCTCCTCCCACAGCGCACGCCAGTCCGCGGTCTCGAAGTCGAACGGGTAGATGTCCTGGTATTTTTTCGGCGGGTTCTCGGCATACTGGATCGTGCCGTCGGGGCGCTGCCGGAACCACTGCGGGTGCTCTTTGACATAGGGATGGTCGGGCGAGCACTGGAAGGCGATGTCGAGCGCGATCTCGAGGCCGTGGGCCGCGGCCGCGGACAGCAGATGGCGGAAGTCGTCCAGCGTGCCCAGTTGCGGGTGGATGCTCTTGTGCCCGCCCTCCGCGGCGCCGATGGCCCACGGGCTGCCGGGGTCGTCCGGGGCCGGGGTCATGGTGTTGTTGCGGCCCTTGCGGAAGGCCACGCCGATGGGGTGGATGGGCGGCAGGTAGAGCACATCGAAGCCCATGGATGCGACGTAGGGCAGCCGCGCCTCCAGGTCGCGGAACGTCCCGTGCTGGCCCGGCGTCGCCGCGGTCGAGCGCGGGAAGAGCTCGTACCATGCGCCGAACCGGGCGCGCTCGCGGTCGACCACGATGGTAAGCTCCCTGGCATAGGCGGCGGTGAACTTGCGCACGCCGTGGCGCGCCATCAATTGCGCCAGCTCCTCGGACAGCGCCTGCTGCGCGGCCTCCGGGCCGCCCGCGACAAGGGCCTCCGCAAAGGCGGCCAGCGCAGCCGCATCCGGCGCGGGCGCGGCCTGGGCCGCCTCGACGATGAGCCGCGCGCCGATCTGTAGATCGACCGCGATATCCTGCCCGGCCTGCACGCGCTTGGCGAAGTCGCGCGCCCAGGTCTTAAAATGATCCACCCAGCCGTGCACGGTGTACTTGTACACGCCGAGCTCCTGCACCCGGAAGGTGGCCTGCCAGAGGTCGTTGCCGAGGAACTCCATCGGCGCCTCGATCCACTCCGCAGCGTCCTCCTTGCGGTAGAGCACCGCGCACGAAAGCGCATCGTGGCCGTCGGTCAGCGCCACGGCCTCGACCGTCGTCTCGTCGCCCACGATCCGTTTGATCGGGAACCGGCCCCCGTCGACCGCGGGGGTCACGCTCTCGATGATGACGCGAGTTCTGCCTTCCTCCGGTAGCACTGCACCCTCCTTCGTCCGATCAGCCGGCCTGCACCGTCTGCAAGATGCCCTGCAGGGGGATCTTCACCCAGCCGGGCCGATTGTTCAGCTCATAGCCTAACTCATAGATGGCCTTTTCCACAAGATAGATATCCAGCAGCAGCTTGAGGTCGTCCGCGGCGGGCATGAACGCCGCGCCGTCCGCCGCGGCCAGGTAAGCTTGCAGATAGGCCATCGATACCCACAGATGCCAGTAACGGGCCCACGCCTCCAGGCCGGCCGCGGGCGGGCCGTCCTGCGCAAAGCAGGCCGCGTAGGCGGCGTAGTGAAACGACCGTAGCATGCTGGCCACGTCTTGCAGGGGCGGCCGCTTCATCCGACGCTCGCTCAGGGGCCGCGCCGGCTCGCCCTCGAAGTCGATGATCATGAAGTCGTCGCCCGTGTAGAGCACCTGGCCGAGATGATAGTCGCCGTGGATGCGCATGCGCAGCGCGCGGATCGGCCGCGCCAGCAGGGCGTCGAATCGCCCGATGATCTGCGGCTCATGCGCCAGCACGCGCCGGGCGTCATCCTGATCGGGCTCCGGCAGGGCTGCCAGCCGCGCGCGCAGGAGCCGGAGGGTGCGCTCCACCAGCTCGCGCATGCTGCGGCGCAGATACGCCTGAAAGTCGGGCGTGAAGGGCTCCGCTGCAAAGGCCGGGTCGCCGGAGTCCGCGGCCAGCGCCAGGTGCAGCTCCGCGGTGCGCCGCCCCAGCAGCCGCGCCGAGCCGAGGTATGCGCCGATGTGTCGCTCCGCGTCGGCGGGGATGGGGCCTCGGACAAGCTCACCGAGCGGGGCCTGCGGCAGCGCGGCGGCCCAGGCCCCCGCGCTGCGCGCGGCCGCGAAATAGTCTGCCAGGGCGTCGAGCGTGTAGCGCCAGGCGTCGCCCCGGTTGGGCACGAAGCCCTGCAGGAGCGCGAGCGTGACCGGCTCGGCCGCGGCCTGTCTGGGGCGAAACTCGAGCACGCCCGCCACGGCCGGCGTGTTGGCAAACGCGGCCCGCTCTGTGAGGAAAAGGCCGATCTCCTGATCCGGGTTGACGCCCGCCTCCAGGCGGCGGTACAGCTTCAGGATGAGTCGCTCGCCGTAGCGGATCGAGGTGTTGCTCTGCTCCACGCCCAGCAGCGCGGGCGCGAGCGGGTCGCGATCCTCCCCGCGCAGCCGCGAAAACGCGCTCGATGCGGTCGCGACCAGGTCGCCGTCGGCCCCCGCATAACGCTGTTGCCGGGCGATGGCCTCCAGCAGCGCCGTGCAGAAGGCGGGATCCCAGGCCGCGTCGTAGAGCACGCCGTCGTCAACATCTGTGCTCAGGCCCGCGATCACGGCCGCGGGCTGCTCCGCCTGTAGCGCCCGCGCGGCCGGGCCGGCCAGGAAGCCGATGGGCAGCGCGTATAGGTCGGCCGCGCCCTCGGCGTACTCCACGCGCAGCAGGGCGAGCGCCGCGGACGGCAGGATGGGGATGGCCTCACGGATCCGGATGGCGCGGATGCCGCGCGTCTTTGCGCCGAACCAGCGCCGCGCCGCGACGAAGCCGGGCAGCGCGGCCTCCAGCGCCTCCCGGTTCGGGCTGCGGAAGACCGCGTCCCACGGCTCCGCGCGATCCAGCCTATACGCCACGCAGCTTCAGCTCCTCCGCGCGGTGACATGCGACGAAGTGATCGGGCTTCAGCGCGCGGAAGGCCGGGGCCTCCTGCTTGCAGCGTTCGATGGCGTAGCGGCAGCGCGGATGGAAGTAGCAGCCGGAGGGCGGGTTGGACGGGTCTGCCACGTCTCCCTGCATGATGATGCGTTCGGAGCGGTACTTGGGATCCGCCTTCGGCACGGCCGACATCAGGGCTTCCGTGTACGGGTGCAGCGGCGCCATGTACAGCTCTTCCGCGTCCGCCATCTCGGCCATCTTGCCCACGTACATGACGGCCACGCGGTTCGAGATGTGCTGGACGACGCTCAGGTCGTGCGCGATAAAGACGTATGCCAGGTTGAAGTCCCGTTGCAGATCCTGGAGCAGGTTCAGGGTCTGGGCCTGGATCGAGACGTCGAGCGCGGACACCGGCTCGTCGCAGATGACCAGCCGCGGGTTGAGCGACAGGGCGCGGGCGATGCCGATGCGCTGGCGCTGGCCGCCGGAGAACTCGTGCGGGTAGCGGCGCAGATGGTCGGGCCGCAGGCCCACGCGCTGGAGCAGGTTGATGATGACGGCCTCGCTGCGCTCCTTCTCGTACTGGCCGTGGATGACCATCGGCTCGGCGACGATGTCGCCCACGGTCATGCGCGGGTTCAGCGAGTTGATCGGGTCCTGGAAGATCATCGCGATCTCCCGGCGGATCAGCTTCATCTGGCCGTGATCCATCTCCGCCAGATCGACCTGCACCTCTTGTGCGCCGCCCCTGGCCAGCAGCTTGCTCCGCCAGAGCACCTGGCCGCCGGTCGGCTCGTACAGGCGCAGGATGGTGCGGCCGGCGGTCGTCTTGCCGCAGCCGCTCTCGCCCACCAGGCCCAACGTCTCGCCCGGCCGCACGTAGAAGCTGACGTCGTCCACCGCCTTCACGTATCCCACGACCCGGCGCAGAAAGCCCTTGTGGATGGGGAAGAACTTTTTGAGGCCCTTGACCTCCAGCAGGTGGTCCGTCGTCGCCGTCGGGCCCGTCTGGATCGTGCGTGCATCCATGCTCACACCTCCTCGTACAGCAGACAACTGACCCAGTGGTCGTCCACGAGCCGCTGCCAGGTCGGCGCGATCCTGTCGCACTTGCCGGGCATGAACGACGGGCAGCGCGGATGGAAGACGCAGCCGGTCGGCAGGCTGAACGGGTCGGGCACCATGCCCTCGATGGAGGCCAGCCGCGCATCGGTCTTGCGGCCGACCTTGGGGATCGACTGGAGCAGCGCCTTGGTGTACGGGTGCTTGGGGTCGTAGAAAAGATCGATCGTCGAGGCCCGTTCGACCTGCTTGCCCATGTACATCACGACGATCTCCTTGGCCATCTCCGCGATGACGCCGAGGTTGTGGGTGATGAACATGATCGCCATGTTCTCCTCGGCCTGCATCTCGCGCATGATGTCCAGGATCTGCGCCTCGATGGAGACGTCGAGCGCGGTGGTCGGCTCGTCTGCGATCAGCATGTCCGGCCCGCACGAGAGCGCGATGGCGATCATCACGCGCTGGCGCTGGCCGCCGCTGAGCTGGTGGGGGTAACTGTCCACGCGCTCCTGGGGCTTGGGGATGCCGACGCGGCGCAGCATCTCGATCGCGACCTCGCGGGCCTCGGCCTTGCTGAGCTTCCTGTGCGCCAGGACGGTCTCGGCCATCTGGTCGCCGACCTTGCGGAACGGCGTCAGGTGCAGGTTGGTGGCCTCGTTGATGTGGATGCCGGCGGTGTAGACCGGCGTCAGCGAGCTCATCGGCTCCTGGAAGATCATGCCGATCTCGCCCCCGCGAATCTGGCGGATGATCTCGCCGTCGGGGTCCAGCTTGCTGATGTTGATGATGTCGGTCTGGTTGGAGCCCCTGGCCCGCCGATGATAGAGGACCTGTCCGCCCGCAATGCGGCCGGGCTTGGGGATCATCTGCAAAATGGCGCGGGCCGTGATCGACTTGCCGCAGCCGCTCTCGCCGATGACGCCCAGCGTCTCCCCGCGGTTGATCGTGAACGACACGCCGTCGACCGCCTTGACGACGCCCGCGCGCACGTCGAACTCGACGCGGAGGTCCTGGATCTCCACCAGCACATCGTTTTGGGGTTCGTTCATGTCAGTCGCCTCCTACCGTCCGCCGTAGGGGTCGAGCGCGTCGCGCAGGCCGTCGCCCAGCATGTTGTAGGCCAGGATGACGAGCAACAGGAAGGGGATCGTCAGCAGCAGCCACGGGTAGAACCGGATCGCGCTCACGGTGCCGGCCTCTTGCAGCAGCACACCCCAGCTCGTCAGCGGCGGGCGCAGCCCCAGCCCCAGCCAGCTCAGCGCGGTCTCCGCCAGGATCATGCCGGGGATCGACAGCGTGGCGATGACGATCACGTGGCTCATGGTGCCCGGCAACAGGTGTTGGAACATCAGCCGCGTGTCCTCCGCGCCGAAGCTCTTGGCCGCCAAGACGTATTCGCGCTCGCGCAGCGACAGGATCAGGCCGCGCACCTGGCGCGCCAGGCCGCCCCAGCGCACGAACGCCAGGATGATCGTGAGCATGAAGTAGACCAGGATGGGCGACCAGAACTTGGGGATGGCCGCGGCCAGCGCCATGAAGAGCGGGATGTCGGGGAAGGCGGCCAGGAACTCGGTGATGCGCTGGATGATGACATCCACCGCGCCGCCGTAGTAGCCGGAGATGGCGCCCAACACGCTGCCCAGAAGCAGGGTCAGGAACTGACCGATCAGGCCGATCATCAGGGACAGACGGCCGCCGTAGACGATGCGCGAGAAGTAGTCGCGGCCCAGGGAGTCGGTGCCCATGATGAACACGGAGGCCTTCGGGTCGGTCGAGGTCGTGCCGAACAGGTGCCGGTTCATCGGGATCAGCCCGAAGAGCTTGTACGGGTCGCCCTTGACAAAGAGCCGTACGGGGTATTTCACGGCGGTGTCGTCCACG
>MWBF01000168.1 GCA_002068935.1 Chloroflexi bacterium ADurb.Bin325 | reverse complement strand
GGCCGGCGCTGGCCGCGCCGCCGGCGGCTCGACCTTGCGTGCGCGCGGCTCCGGACGGGCCGGCTCGGGATCGGGGGCGGGGTCCTGGAAGTAGCCGGACGGGTTGCGTCGCCCGCGGGCCGCGCCCTTCTGATCGGTCGAATCAGGCTTATCGCTCATGCGTCACGATCCTGTTGTGATGAGGTTCGGAACTCGCCGCGTCGTCCAGCAGGGGCGCGGGCAGGCCGACGGGCAGCAATGGCGCCCGCGCCAGGTTCCAGACGAAGAAGGCGACCCACAGGCCGCCCAGCCCGACCAGCGCGGTCAGGTGCGGCCAGATGGCGCCGATCCCGGCCGCACCCAGCGCCGGGACGATCAGCCAGAAGGTGTCGAGTGCGCGCACCAGCACCAGGAGCACGGCGATGGCGATCAGGAGCCGCCGGTTGCGCTTGACATCGCGGAAGACGAGCAGGACGAACGGCAGCGCGAAATGGAACACCAGGACGGCGATGGCGACATAGGTCCAGTTGCCGGCCATGCGCGTCAGATACCAGGGCACTTCCTCGCTGATGTTGGCGCTCCAGATGAGCAGGAACTGCGAGAAGGCCAGATACGCCCAGATCATCACGAAGGTCAGCATCAGGCTGCCCAGGTCGTTGAAGCGCTTGGGCGAGATCGCCGCGTCGAGCGGCGGCCGGTTGGAGGCCCAGCTCGCCAGCGCCACCGCGAGGGCGAAGGCGCCCAGCATCATGCCCATCGTGACCATCAGACCGAAGATGCTGGAGAGCCAGTGCGGCTCCAGCGACATGACCCAGTCGAAGGCCGCGAAGGTGGCCGTGAGCGTGACCGCGAGCAGCCCGCCCGCGCCCAGGCCCCGCAGCGTGCCCGCGATGTTGACATCGCCGGTCTCGTCGAGCTTGACCGAGAGCGCGCCCGTGCGATAGGCGAAGAAGATCCATACCGCAAAATAGATGACCGTGCGGACGACGAAGAACGGCACGTTGAGATAGGGCTGCTTGTGCTCCAGGATCGGGTCGCCGATGACATGCGCCGGGTCGGCCCAGGCGTAGAGCGTCTTCATCCCGAAGATGATGGGGATGAAGAGCACGAGCATCAGCGGCAGGGTGCGCGCGCCCGCCTCGATGAAGCGCTGGATGGGCGCGCCCCAGCCCGCGCGCGTCAGATGTTGCAGCAGCGCCAGCAGCAAGCTGCCGATGCCCATGCCGGCCCAGAAGACGAACGCAAACAGATAGGCCGGATATGCGCCGGGGACGCCCAGATACAGGCCCGCCAGCGTCGCAACCAGCCCGGCCGCGCCGATGACGAGCGCGACGGGCAGCAGGCGTCGGATGCCTTGTGGTGTCTTCATTGGCTCGCCTCTTGGAGTCGCTGCAAGTCCTCCGCCGGCAGCGCATCGGCGGGCGCGGCCTGGCTGAGCTGCAAGGCCCGCACGTAGGCCACGATGGCCCAGCGGTCGGCCACATCCGGCACCTGGCTGGCGTACGGCTGCATCCGGCCGAAGCCGGTGGTGATGATCTGGAAGAAGTAGCCGGGCGGCGCGGTGCGCAGCCGATCCTGGTGGAAGGTCTGCGGCGCGGGGAACCCGCGCTGCACGACCATGCCGTCCCCCGCGCCGGTGTAGCCGTGGCAGGGCGTGCAGTAGATCTCGAACTCCTGGCGACCGCGCTCCAGCACGGCCGCGGTCAGCTCGAACGGGAACTCCTCCGACGCCGCGCCGTTCAACTGGCCCGTGTCGAGCACGCTGTCCGTGCGCAACTGGCCGCGCGCGATCGACCCATCCACCTGGGGCCGCGCCGACTGGCCGTCCGCAAAGAACGCGCTCGCCTCCAGCGGGTCATAGCGCGGCTGGTTCGCCATCGCCTGGCAGCCCGTCAGCGCGACCAGCGCGACCAGCGCCAGCAGCAAGAAGCTGCGCCTTTTAGCCACAGAGGTCACCGAGGCCACTGAGCTATGAAGAGAGAAAAACGCGGTGCGCTCTGTGTTCTCGGCGGCAAAGTTTTTCACTTTCACGGCAGCACCTCGTGGACACTGGCCGGGCCCAGGCTTTCCAGAAAGCGGCGGGTCTGCGTCATGTCGAAGCGCGGGTCGGTTGCCTCGATCGCCAGGAAGAAGCGATCCTGGCTGGCGCGGGCAAACTCGGCCACGTTGAACAGCGGGTGATAGGGCGCGGGCAGGCCGTTGAGCACGATCATCGCCAGCACGCCCGTCACTGCCGCCAGCAGGACGGTGGTCTCGAAGGTGATGGGAATCCACATGGGCACGCTGTTGGGCGGCTTGCCGCCGATGTTGAGCGGGTAGTTGATGACGTGCACCCAGTACTGGAGCGCAAACCCGCCGATCAGCCCGACGATGCCGCCCAGCAGCATCAGCAGCGGGATGCGGCTCTTGCGGAACCCGACCAGCGCGGCCAGCCCCTCCACCGGTATCGGGGTGTAGGCGTCCAGCCGGCGGTATCCCTCGGCGTAGGCGCGGCGCGCGGCCTCGAGGATCGCGTGTTCGTCCACGAACTCCGCGACGAGGCCGTAGGGCCGGACGCTGTCGGCGCTCTCGGGGGCCATTGCGTGGGCTACATGCTCCGTCATTCGACCTTCCCTCCTGTCTGGTGCACCAGCTCGCGCGTCTCGGCGATCGAGATGAACGGCAGGAAGCGGATGAACAGGAATATCAGCGTGGCAAACAGGCCCAATGTGCCGATGAACGTGGCGTAATCCCAGAACGTCGGCGTGTACATGGCCCAGGAAGACGGCAGGAAGTCGCGGTGCAGGCTGGTGATGACGATGACGAAGCGCTCGAACCACATGCCGAAGCTGACGGCGAGCGAGATGCCCCACAGCCAGAGCGTGTTCGTGCGGATGCGCTTGAACCACAGAAGCTGCGGAATGACGACGTTGCACAGGATCATCAGGCCGAAGACCCAGCCGTAAGGCCCGATGATCCGGTTGACCGTCATATAGCCCTCGTACTCGTTGCCGCTGTACCAGGCCATGAACAGTTCCATGATGTAGCCGTAGGCCACGACCAGCCCGGAGGTCAACATCACGATCGCCATGTTGCGCAGGTGGCGGTCGGTGATGAAGTTCTCCATGTGATAGTACTTGCGCAGCGGGATGGCGATCAGCAGCACCATCGCAAAGCCGGCGAAGATGGCCCCGGCCACGAAGTAGGGCGGGAAGATCGTCGAGTGCCAGCCGGGGACGATGCCGACCGCAAAGTCGAAGCTCACGATGCTGTGGACCGACACGACCAGCGGCGTCGCCAGCGCGGCCAGGAGATAGTACAGATCCTGATAGCGCTTCCAGTGGACCGCGGAGCCGCGCCAGCCCATCGACAGGATGCCGAAGGTCACGCGCGAGAAGGCGCTCTTGGCGCGGTCGCGCAGTGTCGCCAGGTCGGGGATGAGGCCCACGAACCAGAACAGGAGCGAGACCAGGCCGTAGGTGGCGATGGCGAAGAAGTCCCACATCAGCGGGCTGCGGAACTGCGGCCAGTAGTCCAGCGTGTTCGGGTAGGGGATGAGCCAGAAGAAGAACTGCGGCCGGCCCAGGTGCAGGATCGGGAACAGCGCCGCGCAGGCGACCGCGAACAGCGTCATGGCCTCGGCAAAGCGGTTGATCGAGGTGCGCCACTGCTGGCGCAGCAGGAGCAGGATGGCCGAGATGAGCGTGCCCGCGTGGCCGATGCCGATCCACCACACCAGGTTGATGATGGCGAACCCCCAGCCCACCGGGATGTTGATGCCCCAGACGCCGACGCCGCGGATGAACAGCCAGGTGACCGCGACGAGGAAGAGCATCAACAGCGAGAACGCGATGGCCAGCCCCAGCAGCCAGCCGCGCTGGAAGCCGCGACGCAGGACGACGGAGCCGATCTGCTCGTTGACCGACTCGAAGGTTTGGCCGGGCGCGATGACCGGCACGTGATCCGCCCGATCCATCGGCGGCACGATCAGTTCCTTGCGGATGGACTGCTCATGTATCATGCGCTGCTCGCTTGAATCTCAGGATTCGGGTTGTTGAAGCGGGCCATATAGCTCGTGCGCGGCTTGGTGTTCAGATAGGTCAGCACGCCGTAGTCTTGCGGCTGCGCCTTGCGCCGCGCGACGGCCGAGACCGGGTCGTTGATGTCGCCGAAGATGATGGCCTGTGTCGGGCATGCCTGCTGGCATGCGGTCTTTATCTCGCCGTCGCGGATCGCGCGGCCCTCGCGGATGGCGGCGCTGCGCGCCTCCTCGATGCGCTGCACGCAGAAGGTGCACTTCTCCATGACCCCCCGCTGGCGCACGGTCACGTCGGGGTTGCGCATGGGCTTCAGGCTCTCGGTGTTCCAGTCGGAGAACTGGAGGAAGTTGAACCGGCGCACCTTGTACGGGCAGTTGTTGGCGCAGTAGCGCGTGCCGACGCAGCGGTTGTAGACCATGTCGTTCAGGCCCTCGCTGCTGTGGACGGTCGCGCCGACCGGGCAGACCGGCTCGCAGGGCGCATCCTCGCAGTGTTGGCACATCATCGGCTGGAACACCGGGTTGAGCTCGGCGGGGTCGCCCTCGAAATAGGTGTCGATGCGCAGCCAGTGCATCTCGCGCTGGACGAGGACCTGCTCCTTGCCGACGACCGGGATGTTGTTCTCCGCGACGCAGGCGACGACGCAGGCGTTGCAGCCCACGCACGCGTTCAGGTCGACCGACATGCCCCAGGCGTGGCCCTCGTACTTCCACGCCGGGTAGATCGACTCCTGCGGGTGATCGACGCGCGCGCGGATCATCCCCGGCTCGGCGCGGAACTCGTCGATCGTCGCGCTCAGGACGAGGTCGCGGCCCTCCATGTTGAAGTGGAGCTGGGTGGTCGCCAGGTCGATGCGCTCGCCGGTCTTTGTGACCTCCAGCCCCGCGGCGAACCACGGCGCGGCCGAGGTGCGCAGCGCATAGGCGTTGAACCCGACGCCGCTGCCGACGCGGCCGGCGGCCTGGCGGCCGTAGCCCAGGGGCAGCGTGACGGTGTTG
Organism: Chloroflexi bacterium ADurb.Bin325; assembly: GCA_002068935.1. Taxonomy (GTDB): domain Bacteria; phylum Chloroflexota; class Anaerolineae; order CG2-30-64-16; family CG2-30-64-16; genus MWBF01. The sequence continues at coordinate 2,852 of MWBF01000168.1, read as the reverse complement.
TCCGCGTGGCCGGGCACGATCCAGGCCGGGCCGTGCACCGTGCGCCCGTCGAGGGTCAGCCTGACGATGTCGCCGTTCGTCAGCCCCAGCCGCTCCGCGGTGGCCGGGCTGACCAGCGCCGCGTTGTCCCACGTCAGCTTGGTCAGCGGCCGGGGCAGCTCTTGCAGCCAGCCGTTGTTGGCGTAGCGGCCGTCCCATGCGCTGGGGTCGGGCGCGAACACCGCCTGCAGGCCCCCCGCGGCCGCGGGCGCGGCGGTCAGCCAGCCGCTGGCGGCGGCAACGGTGGGGGTGACGGTCGCGAACTTGGTGTTCGGCAGGCTGCCGTCGTGCAGCGCGGTGGCCCACACGACCTCGAAATCGCCGGAGAGCTGCGTCTGCCAGTGCTTGCGCACCAGGTCGTAGCCCGCGTCGTTCGGCGCGCCGAGCAGCACGGCGAGCAGCTCATGGGCCGACTTGCCGTCGTACAGCGGCTGGATGAGCGGCTGGATGAACGTGACGCTGCCGTCGAAGGCCCGCGCGTCGCTCCACGCCTCCAGGCTGTGCGCCTCCGGGATGTGCCAGGTGCAGCGCTGCGCGGTCTCGTCGGCGTACAGCCCCAGGTGGATGCTCGCGCCGGCCTTGGCCAGCGCGTCTGCAAAGGCCAGATCCGCCGGCGCATCGTAGACCGGATTGCCGCCGAGCATGACGAGCAGGCCGACGCTGCCGGCCTCCAGGTCGGCCACCAGCTCGGCCAGCGTCCCCGCGCCGTTGGCGACGCCGATGTCCACCGGCTCGGTCATGAAGACCGTCGTGCCGATGTTGCCGAGGGCCGCGTTCATGGCGTGCGCCAGCGCATGGACGGCCGGCGGCTGGCTGCGGCCCGGCACGACGACCGTGCGCGCGCCGTTGGCGTGCAGGTCGCGGGCGATGGCCGCGACCGTGGCCGCGGGGACCGCGCTCTCGACCGCGGCGACGCCCGCGACGCCCAGCGCGGCGGCCAGCGCCTGCGCAAAGGCCTGGATGTCGCCGGGCAGGAGCGCCCAGCGATGATCCGCCATCGCGCCGGTGATGGTCGAGTCGCTCTCCACGACGTACAGCCGGTTCATGTCGGTCAGCCCGTCCGCGACGCGGCGGCCATCGCTGAACTGGCGCTGGTAACGCACCGAGGCGGGGTCGTCGTAGAGGAAGTTGGCGTCCAGCGAGACGATCACCGAGGCGGCGCTGAAGTCGTAATAGGTGTTCAGCGGCTGGCCCAGCGCCAGCCGCGCGCCCTCGATGCTGTTGTCGTCGCCGACCGGCTCGTAGCGGTGCCAGCGCGCGCCGGGGAAATGCGCCAGCAGGTCAGCCATCTGCCCGGCCAGGGTGGGCGAGGTCGCCGCGCCGGTCAGGATGCGCAGCCCGCCCGGGGCCAGGCCGTTCAGCGTGCTGCTGATGGCCGACGTGAACTGCTGCCAGGAGGATTCGTTGCCCGCGTTCAGCACCGTCTGCGAACGATCCGGGTCGTACATCTGGAGGATGAGCGCCTGGGCGAAGGCGTTGGTCGCGCCGAGGCTGGCCGGATGTTCGGGGTTGCCCTCCAGCTTGGTGGGTCGGCCCTCGTGGCTCTCGGCCAGCACGCCGAGCGCCTGGCCGCCCATCAGCACCGCGGTCGCAAAATAGCGGGCCACGCCCGGCGTGACGCCTTCGGGCTGGCGCACGTAGGGCACGATCTTCTCGTTGGCGTTGCGCGGGGTGCAGCCGGCCACGCCGGCCAGCGCCAGCGATGCGCCGATCAACTGCAAGAATCGGCGACGGCTGAGGGAGCCATCCCAGACCGCGGCCTCGCGCGGGTATTCCTGGCGCAGGAGTTGCTTGAACTCCGCGGTGTCGGCCAGTTCCTCCAGGCTGCGCCAGTAGGTCTTGCCGCGGGCCTGGGCCAGCCGGGCGCGCATCGCGGCCAGACCCTGGGCCGCCTGCTCCGGCGCTGTGCTCATGTCGCTCAATCCCATATGAATCTCTTTCCCTCGGATGGCTCTATCGATGACAGGTCGAGCAGTCGGTCCTGCTGTGCACCTGATATTCCTGGACGAGCTGGCGTCCGAGCGTGAGCTGGTCGGCCGGCGGCGTCCAGTTCACGTTGAAGACCTGGTCGCGCGGCCGGAGATATTTCTCCGGCGCGCGGTGACAGTCGAGACACCAGTTCATCAACAGGGTGCTCTCCTGCCGCATGAGGGCCATATCGTTGACCGGACCGTGACAGGTCGTGCAGCCAACGCCCTTGGCCAGATGGGCGCTGTGGTCGAAGTAGGCGAAGTCGGCCAGGTTGTGGACGCGCACCCACTGGATCGACTGGCCCGTCCGGTAGGCCGCGCGAATCGGCTCCAGAATGGGCTCGTTGACGAGCAACTGCGAATGGCAGTTCATGCAGGTGGCGACGGGGGGGATGCCCGCAAAGCGCGACTTCTCGACCGCAGTATGACAGTAACGGCAATCGAGGCCGATGTTGCCGACATGGTTGCGGTGGCTGAACTGCACCGGCTGCTCCACGTCGACGCGCTGCCCGGTGTTATAGGGGGAGCGGATATAGGCGAAGCCGACCGCGATGATGACCACAACCGTCAGCAGCCCGCCTATGATCGAAGCCCGAGCGATGACGTTGGCGCTGGGACCGAAGATTTGTCGCATTGGCACTCTTCCGATTCAGCACGCGTGAGCGAGTTGGGCCCCGACGGACAGCGAAAGGCTGCTGCGCTCCGCCGGGACAGCCACAAACGATCGAGCGGTGTGTGTGTCGATGAGTAACGAATGAGTTTGACCTAAGTGTCTATCCGAAAACCTGCTGGGGCCGGTCTCTGACCGTGCCCCTGGCTCGGTCGGAGACCGGCCAGAGCAAT
>MWBF01000167.1 GCA_002068935.1 Chloroflexi bacterium ADurb.Bin325 | reverse complement strand
TGCCATTATGCGCGGCAATTCTCAAACAGGTCGGAGCACCCTGAGCGGAGGCCGCACGCAGCGACGCACGCAGTCGAAGGGGCGGCCATTTTCAAGGCGGTGGGCCTCTGATCGGCCTGGAGGGGCTTATGTCAGGCGGGATGCGCCGCGGGCACGGTCGCGAGGAAGTCCCACAGTTCGACCGTGGGGCGGAAGCCGAGGCGGTACACGGGCACGCACGCCACCAGCCCGTCCGCGGCCGCGAGCCAGGCCAGCGCGCTCTCGACGCGCTCGGTCGCCACCTTCTCGGTCCCGAGCAGCGCGGCGACGGCGTCCGCGGGGTCGAGTCGGGTCACGGAGAAGTCGGCCGCGTGGGTAAGCTGGTAGAGCGCGGCCAGCGGTGCGCGACGGTTGACCCGGCGGATCAGCTCCGGCGGGGTACTGTGGCCCCAGAAGGGCGTGCTGAACAGCTCGGGGCCGCCGGACGCCGGCCTCAGGACGACGTTCTCGTCGCAGAGCAGCTCCGCGTGCCCCGCGGCCAGCCGCGCGACGGTCGTCTTGCCCGCGCCGGATGCGCCGAAGAAGACGTGCCCGCGGCCGCCCAGCACCACGCCGCAGGCGTGCAGCCAGAGCGCGGCCTGCTCGCGCGGGAGGGCCTCCATGAGGATATAGCTGGCCGTGCGCTCGATCGCGGACCAGGCGCGGCCGGCGACAGGGGTGCGAATCTGCGCGGCCTTTGTTGCCAGATTAATCCAGCCCACGACGCCGGGGACCGCAAAGTAGGTCACCGGGCCGTCATGGCGGATCCACGCGTCGCTCTCGGCCACGGCGACCGGGCCCTCCTCCACCGTGACCGACCAGCCCGGCGGCTGCGCGGTCAGGAAGGCGGCGTAGCGCTCGCGCAGGGGCGGGAGCCAGCCCGGCGGCAGCGCAAATCGCAGGGCCAGCCCGCCGATGTCGAGGTCGAGGGATGTGTTCATGCAGGCCTCCTGCCGCGCAGCCGGCGCACGACGGCGCGGCGCAGACGGATGGCCGCAGCCAGCGCATAATGGCGCGCCACCCAGAAGCTTGCGGCTGCGCGCTCCAGACGCCCCGGCCAGATCTGACGGCCGTCCGCATGGGCCGCGGCCACCAGCCCCAACACCTGTTCGGGCCGCAGCGCGGGATCCGGGCCCAGCCGGCCGTCGCCCTGGGCCACCCAGCGATCCGGCGCGCGGCGGACCAGCCGGTGCGCGACCAGGGCGTCCTGCTGCGCAAAGACGATCAGGCTTCCCAGTTGTGGGCGCGTCGGCAGCGGGATGATCACGATATCGCAGGCGACGGGCAGCGTGGGACGCATGCTGGTCCCGTGCAGAGGAAGGCGGAACTGTCCGTCGCGCTCCAGCGCCTCGCGCAGGAGCGGGAGCCAGGTCACGGCCAGCTCCGGCCGAACGGCCGCGTCGGATCGCGGCGGGCTATCGGCCGGCATGTCGGGCCTCGATCCCGCGGCTGCGCAGCGCGTCGCCGGCCGCGACCGCGGCGCGCAGGGCCAGCCAGCCCGCGTAGGAGAGCTTTGCGCGGGGCGGCAGGACGGCCAGCGTGGTCACGGCTCGCCGCCAGGCACGGCCCGGCCGCTCGTCGCCCAGGCCCCAGAGCGCGCGAGCTGCGGGGTCGGACGCACGATGTTGCAGTTGGGCCATGACCTCCGCGGGCGCGGGCGCGCCCAGCCAGCGGGCCGCCGCGTCCAGCGACGCTTGCACGGCCAGGGCCAAATTCCAGGCGTCCGCCAGCCGCACGACCCTCTGCCAGTCCAGCCTGGAGTCGGCGGCCAGCCGGTCGATGTCCAGCAGCCAGATGAGGCGCAGGTCGCGGCTGTGATGCAGCGCCAGGTGGCTGGCCGCGTGCAGGAGCAGGGCCGCGCGGTCGGGCCGCCACATCCCGGCCTCGCCCGTCGGCTCCACGGCGTCCCACACCTCGGCCATCGGGATGCGGTGGATGTAGTAGGGCATTTCGAGCAGGGCCCAGTGCAGCTCGACCAGGAGGCCGCCATACTGCGGCCCGACGCCCATGAAGGGCAGCTCGGCCCGGAACTGTCTGAGCCGCGCGCCCAGCCGGCCGCTCTGCGGCAGGTTGAGCGCGCGGAAGCCCAGCCCGATCAGGGCTGCACGCGCGGCCTCCACCTGAGCGCGGGGCACGAGGAGGTCGAAGTCGTTGATCGGCCGCTCCGCGGGGCTGCCGTACACGGTACGGCCGACGGCGGCGCCCTTGAGCAGCGCGACGCGCACGCCCGCGGCCGCGAGGCCGGCAATCAGGCCGGACAGCGCGGCCTCCTGGAGCAGCGCGCGCGTGGCCGCGTCCTGGAACGCGGCGGTCAGCGTCTGTTGCACGTCGCGGGGCAGACCGGGCCAGCTCGCGCTATCGCGCAGCCGCAGATAGAGCAGGGGCAAGACGCCGTGATCGGCGAGCGCGGGCACGAGCGCGCCGAAGCCGTCGGGCATGGGCTGTATGTTGGTTGGCCGCGCCGTGCGCAGCGCCGTCCCCAGCCAGGCCAGCCAGCCGGCCGGCAACGCCGCGGTCGCTCGCAGCTCGAAGGGCGCGAAGGTCGTCAAGGGGTGTCAGGAACGGGTCGGCGGCAGCGGCGCAACCTCCGGCGCGGGGGACCGGCCGGCGCTGCGCCGGCCGCGCAGCCATCCGCGGCGGCCATTCTTTGTTCCGCCCCTCCCGCTGCCATTCTGGCCAGGGCCAGACTGACCGTCCGTGCCGTAGCCAGCATAATCGTAGTTGTAGTAGTAATAGTAGTAGTAGCCGTCGCCCTGCATCGGCATCTGGTTGAGCACCGCGCCCAGGACGCGCGCATTGACCTTGCGCAGCGCCTCCATGGCGCGCCGCGTGATCTCACGGCGGCTGCGGCCCGCGGCCAGGACGAACAGGACGCCGTCGCACTGCGTGCTCAGGATGGCGGCGTCCGAGAGCACGGCGGTCGGCGGGCTGTCCAGCAGCACCATGTCAAACTGCGTCAGCAGCTCGGCGACGAACTCGCGCATGCGCGCGGAGCCGAGCAGCTCCGCGGGGTTGGGCGGCAGCGGCCCGGAGGTAAGCACGTGCAGCCCCGGGATCGCCGTGTCTTGCAGCAGGACGTCCAACGCCGGCCGCTCCTCGAGCAGGGCCGTGGTGAGGCCCACGTTGTTGCGCAGGCCGAAGAGCCGATGCAGCCGCGGCTTGTGCAGGTCGCAGTCGACAAGCACGGCGCGACGGCCGGCCTGCGCCATGGCGCCCGCGAGGTTTGCGATGACCAGAGATTTGCCCTCGCTCGGCGCGGGGCTTGTCACCATGAGAGAGCGCAGGGGCCGATCCACCGCGGCAAACTGGAGGTTGGTGCGCAGCACGCGGAAGGCCTCCTTGCCGGCGGACTGGCCCTCGGCGGTGACCATCAGCTCGTTGCCGGGACCCATGTTCTCCATGCGCGGCACCGCGCCCAGGGTCGTGAGCTCGACCGTCTTCTGCACCTCGTCGGGGTTCTTGAGCGTGTCGTCCAGATAATCGAGCAGGTAGGCTGCTCCGGTCGCGAGCAGGAAGCCGATCGCGGCGGCCAGCAGGACAGTGGCGCCGCGGTTCGGCCCCACCGGCCGCAGCGGCAGGGCGGGCGGCTCGATCACGGTGATGGAGTTGAGCGCGCCCCGCTGCGTGTTGCTCAGGAGCGCGGCATAGTTGGCCTGGAGCGTGGAAAGCTTGTTTTGGAGGCCGTTGATCTGCGTCTGCGTGTCGGCGATCTGCCGCGCGCTGAACATGCTGGCGAGCTCGGTCTGCCGCCGCGCGATCTCGGCGCGGGTGTCCTCGATCTTCGCCTCGAGGTCATCGAGCTGGGCGTTGATGAACTCCTGGCGCTGCGCATCCCCCTGGCCGGGGCCGGTCGGGCTGAGCTGGATCAACTGGTTGGCCAGCTCGCTGGCGACGGCCTGTGCGCGCTGCGGGTCGGTATCGATCACCGAGATCTCGATGAGCTGGGTGTTCGCCACGACCCGTGCGGTATAATTGGGCAGCCAGGTCAGGCCCAACGCCTGCATGGTCGACTGGCGGACGTTGTCCCGCCCCACGATGTCGGCGTAGGTGTTGGCGAGCTGCTGCGTGAGCCAGAATTCGTTGCCGTTCGGGTTGGGATTCTCGATCGCGCTGCCGATCATCACCGTGGCGCGCGTGCTGTAGGTGGGCGGCTGCTGGCGCGTGGCGAAGAAGCTTGATAGCGTGGCGACGAGCGTTGCACCGAGGATCAGCCACCACCACTTGCGCAGCGGCCGGATATACTCACGCAGTTCCATCAGACGAATCCTCTCAACACAATTATAGTCCGGTCATTATAGCCGATTTGCAAAGGCCGTGCAATATACGCGCGGGAGTTTCAAACGCCCATGCGAGCGGAGGTCGCCGCTGGCCGGGCCCGGCTGAGGCAGGCGCAGCCGAAGGACGCTCCCGCTACCTGGGCGTTGAAGCGTTAATTGCGAACCCGGAATCCCGCGTGTCGGAGGCGCTGAGGCGCGCCCGACCAGATGAGCCGGGACACGCCCCCTGGCTCATCTAGCGGCCTGGAACGCATAGTCGTCAATGCAGAAGGCCGGCGCGCGGCCCGGCGCGGCGACCAGCCAGTAGAGATATTCCTCGTTCCCCGCGATCGTCCCCCCCTGGCTCATCGTGTATGACCAGGCCTCGACCTGGCGCAGCCGCCAGCGCCCGTCCGGCTCGCGCACAGGGGGCTCGGCGGCCGTGGTCGTGTAGGTCGCGGCGGTCGGGCGATTGGCCTGCGCGTCCAGGCCGTTGAGATAGGCCGTCACCTTGCGCCAGGCGGCCGCGCCGCAGAAGTAGGCCTGCAGGCCATCGCGCGGAGTATCCGGCGCTTCGATCAGCGCGACCAATGCGTCGTTGGCCTCGCGCATCGCCTGCTGAAGATTTGCCGCGAGGGCCGCGTCGGCCGCCGAGCGCGGGGTTGCGTCGGCAGCGGGCGGCGCAGCCGTAGCGGTCGGCGGTGCAGCGGTCGCTGGCAGCGGCAGCAGGTCGAGCGTGGGCGGCGGCTGGATGACCGCGCCGGTCGGCGTGGGCGTCACTGCGTTCGGCGGCAGCGGCGTATACGTGCCGACGATCAGCGCGACGGCGGTGGCCATGGCCTCCTGGTAGGCGGCCGTCGCTCGATTCGCGGGCGGCGGCGTGTAGGTGATGACGACGGGCGTCGGCGTCAGCGTGGCGATGATGGCGTTATAGGGCCAGGGGGTCGGGTCCGGGGCGGCGATGGCGTCGCGCGTCGCCATGACATAATGCGCCGCCTGGGTCATGATGTTCTGCGGCCGCGGGGTGGGCGTGATGACGATCGGCGTCACCGCATCGACGGGCGTCGCGGTCGGCGTGCCGGTCAGGAACGCATAGGCCGCGGCGATGAGCGCGTCGACGGTAGCGGTCGCCTCGTTCGCCGGCGTCGGCGTGTGCGGGACGATGGGCGGCAGGCCGGCCAGGAGCGCGTTGGCCTGGAGGGTCGCCAGATTGGCCGGCGACGGCGTCGGCGTGACGGCCCGGTAGGTCAGCGGCGTGGCCGTGCCGGTCGTGATCGCGACCGCGGTGGCGGTCCAGGCCTCGGCCGCGGCCGTCATGACGTTTTCGGGCGTCGGCGTGAGGGTTGCGACGATGACCGCCTCGGTCGGCAGCGGCGGCGCAGTCGGCGGGGGCGCGGCCAGATTGAGCAGCAACTGAGGCCCTTCGCCGAAGCTGGCCGGGCCGGAGCCGCTGTCCCAGGCGAACAGCGTATCGCCGCCGCCCGGCCCAATGATGCGCACGATCACGCCCGGCACCGCGTCGAGCACCTGTTGTTCGAGCCAGGCCCGCGCGGTCGCGTCGAGCGGCAGGACGTTGACGTTCCCCCTGTCCAGATCCGCGGGATAGAGCGTCGGGAAGAGGGTCGCGGCTGCGGGCGCGTTGAATACCTGCTGGAAGTTTGCGCGCGCATAATCGGGCAGCGAGCTGTCGGCCAGGAGCTGCAGGGTCCACGACCCGCCGGAGGCGGGATCGAGACGGTTGCTCTCCAGCCCGGTGATGCGCAGGATCGCCTCGCGGATGGCCGCGCCGCGCGGGACCTGGGCCAGGTTGAAGCGCGCCGCGGCGACGAAGGCCTGCCCCTGGTAATAGCCGGCGTGAAGGTAGGAGTCGCCGAGGTGGTTGCCGCGCGCCTCCTCGCTGCTCCACCAACCGGCCTCACCCGCGGCCGGCTCCAGCGCCATGATGCGGCCGCCCGGCTCGGCGGTCGGGGTGCTGAAGCGCGTCGCCTCCGCGATAACGCGCTGGGCGACGGCCGCGGGGGTGGCCGTCGCCGGGACAGCCTCCGCTGCGGGGATCGTCTCCGTGGCCGCTGCGGGCAATTGTTGCACCAGGGGCGCGTCGGCCTGCGCGCCGCCCCGGTCGAACAGGCTGACCCCGCGGCCGGACAGATCCAGCCAGTAGAAGAACACCACCGCGATCAGGGCCAGCGTCAGCCCGGCCCACAACAGGACGCGCGGCCAGCGGCCGCGAGGCTCCCGGCTCCGCGACGCTTCGGCGTTCCGCGCCGGCTCGCCCGCGGCCGGCGCGGCAGCGTAAAAGGCGCAGCTCACGTGCCTGGCGGTCAGGCAGAACTCGGCCTGATAGGCCAGATCCGGCTCCCCCGGCGGGCGCTGGGCATAACAGCGATGGCTGTGCGTCGGGTTGACGCTGGTGAGGCCGCGGTCGGCGGCCATGCCCAGGTAGGGACACTGGTAGCGGGGGGTCGGTTCGGCCATGATAGTGATGTTATCCTCGGTTACTTTTTCGGTCCAGCAGTCGGGCGTAGACCTCGTCCACCCTGCGGTAGACCGTCTGCCAGGAGTAGCGTTCCTCGGCCCAGCGGCGGCCATCCGCACGCAGGCGGGCATTCAGCGCGGGGTCGGCCAGGAGCCGGATCGTTGCATCGGCAAACGCCTCCGGCGTCGCGGCGATCAGGATGTTCTCGCCATCGCGCGATTCGATGCCCTCCGCGCCGATCGGCGTCGAAACTACGGGCAGCCCGCGCAGCCAGGCGTCCACGATCTTGACGCGCATCCCGCCGCCCGTATGCAGCGGGACGATGAACACGTCGCTCGCCTCGAGGCAGGGCACGGGGTCGGGCACGTATCCAGCGACCTCGATGCGCGGGTCTGCGCCCAGCGCAACCACCTCCGGCGGCGGGTTCTTGCCCGCGATGACGAAGCGCGCCTCCGGCACGCGGCGGTGGACGAGCGGGAGCACCTGTCTCGCAAACCAGAGCACCCCCTGGATGTTGGGCGGCCAGAACATCGTCCCCAGGTGCAGGATGGTGGGCGGGCCTCCGGGCGCGCGCGGGATCACGCTGACCTGCTCCGCATCGCCGCAGATGGGGAGCACCGTAAATTTCGATGCGGACGCCGCATCGCGGCGTCCGGCGTCGTTCAGCAAGGCCAGCAGGCGCAGCCGATCCTCCTCCGTGACGGTCAACACCGCGTCATAGGCGGCCAGCATCCGCGCCTCGTAGCGCGCAAACGCGGCCGCCTCCCGCCGGATGATCAGGCGACGGAGCGCGTCGCTCTCGGTGTCCGCCATGCGCTGGGTGAGCAGATAGATGGCGTTGTGTTCGTCCAGCAGCGTCGCCGGCCGCGGCCCATGCCGCGCCGCATTGTCCGCGGCGAACTGGCCGTACCCGGCCATCGACAACTGATCCGCGTGGATCACCTGGAAGGGGACGGATGCAGTGAGGCGGCTCAAAGTGCGCGCCATCTCGGCGATCTCGTCGCGCGCGATCACCATCGGCGAGTTTGCGAGCAGCCCCTTGGCCGCCGCACGGACATTGCGCCAGGTCGAGCGCCGCATGGGAACGGCATGGACATCGGC
>MWBF01000166.1 GCA_002068935.1 Chloroflexi bacterium ADurb.Bin325 | reverse complement strand
GGGCCATGAACCGCGGCGGGACCTCACCCAGCGGCTTGACCTTTGCGACCGTGTAGCTGTGCGCGGGGTCGGGCGTTGTCACGCGCGTGACGGACTCCAGGATGCGGAAGTCCCAGTGGTTGTCGTCCTTCGGCGCGGGGTCGTTCAGCCGTTCGTCGCCGACGATCAGGATGGCGTCGCCCGCCTCCAGCCGCATATCGACCCCGCGGAAATAGAGCGTGTCCATGCCGTGCACGGGCGGGTTGGGCACGCTCAGCCGCGGCCGCAGCGCGTTCCACGCGGCCCGCGCGGTGATCGCCGCGGAGGTCTCGAAGGTCTGCGGCAGCTCGTCCTGGCCGGGGATGCTCATCACGCGCGTGCCTGCGTCCACGCGGGTCTCGCGCGGCGCGCCGGGCGCGGTCTCGACCGTGAAGGCGAGGTGCGTGCTGGCCGCGAGCGCCGGGCTGAGCTCGTAGCCGATGGCGCGCGCCAGCTCCAGGACCGAGCGGCGCTCCGTGGCCGTGCGCAGGTAGCCCTCGTTGGCGATGCGCTCCTGGTAGAAGGTCAGCACGTCGACCGCGACGGCCCATGCATCGAGGAGCGCCTGCGCGGGGTCGTCGTCCGCGCGGGTGGTCAGCCCCTGGGCAAGCTCGATACGCTCGGCCTCGCGGCGGCCCTCCGCGTCCAGGCGGCCCGTGAGCACGTTGAGATACGGGCGGGCCAGCGCGCTGCGCATCGCCTCCAGCGCATCGCCGTAGGTGCGGATGCGGTATGCGAGGCTTGCCAGGCCGGGCCGGTTATAGAGCGCCGGCGCGGGGGCCGCGCCCTCGCAGCAGCCGCAGGCGTCCTGGGTCATGTACTTGTTCATAGGCCACCCTGCATGATGAACTCGATCTTGCCGTTTTCGGGCCGGTTCGGGTCGTTGTCGAGCCGGGCGATCTCGAGCCAGCCCATCGGAATATAGCCCGCGGCCAGCTCGCCCTGGCTCGGCTTGCCCCAGCGGCGGAAGCGGTTGGGCTTGGGCGGGGCGTCGTCCACGTCGATCCACGATACGCCCGGTGCCTGCATCGCCGCGGCGATGATCTGGCTGAGATAGACAGGCTGGCCGAAGGTGAAGTTGTCCGGGTGGAAGAAGCCGCGCGTGCCGTCGGGCAGGTTCGTGCTGCTGAAGATCCGGTTGAGCGCCTGGCGGACGTTGGCCCGCACATAGCCGGGCGCGACGCAGACCGTCAGCGCGATGTCGAGCGAGACGTAGATGGGCCTGGCGATCTCGAGGTCGTGGCCCGCCAGCCGGTAGCGCTGGAGGAAGTTGCCGATCTCGGCCCTGAAGGCCCGATCGCTGCTGCGCGCCGGTGAGCCGGCCCGCGTCCCGCGGCGATCCACCGTCACGAACATGGTGTACCAGCTCCCGGTCCAGCGGCGGTCCGCGGCCGCGCGCTGCACCTCCGCATGGCGCTCGGCCATCGCGGCGTAATCCGCCTCGGTCACGGCCCGCTCCTGCGTGCGGAAGGCCTGCGGCGCATAGAGGCGCACCTGATCCGCGGATTCGGGGTCTTCGCCGCCGGCCGCGGGCAGCGGGTTGCGCGCGCCGGTGATGCCCGCGGGGCCGTTGACCACGTGCGCGAGGCTCTCCGCGCCGATGTTGCCGGCCCGGCCGTTGCCGATGCGGTAGGCGGCGACCAGCCCGCCGATGGGCCGCGCGCCGGAGACGCCGTCGCCGAAGCGCAGCGCAGTCCTGCCATCGTCCTCCGTCTCGGCCACGAAATCTCGCGCAAAGCGGTCGCTCGCGAGCAGGTCGGGCTGGGGCCGCCAGGCGTCGCCGTTGGGGTCGAGCAGGAAGGCCGCGGGCAGCACGTCGCGCATCTCCCAGCGCGTCGCGTCCGCGGCCGGGCCGGCCAGGTTCACGACCGCGGGCTCGCCCTGCGCATCCAGCAGCAGGCTGCCGGCGGCGTCCCGCGCGCGGCCCTGCCGGGTCAGCGGGCCGAACGCGAGCCGCGGGCGGTAGGGCCGTTCCGGCGTCGGCGGGACAAGCGGCTCCCCGACGATCGTCCGGCCGTGGTCGGCCAGCACCACGTTGCCCCGCGCTACCGCGACGGGGACCTGCGCGGCCCCCGCGTCGGCCACGGTCCACAGACAGAGCGGGAAGGGCAGCGCGTCCGCGGCGTCCCACGCGATCTCGATGATCTCGAGCGGCGTCGTCGGGTCCGCCGGGTTCAGCGGGTCCACGCCGAACGTGACCTCGGTGAGGCGCACCGCGTGGCGGTGGGTGGGGTCGAGATCCGCGGCCTGGCCGGTGTCGGGCCCGCGCACCTCCTCGAAGATGAGCACGTCGCCGGGCTTCAGCTCTCCGTCGGCGACGCGCGCATCGCGGCCCTGGCGCAGCAGCGCGGCGCTGGTGGCGGCCTTCGGCAGGCAGCAGCGTTCGTCGCCCCAGGTGTGGAAATAGAGCTCGTTGCGGCTGGCGTGCAACGTGACATCGTGCAGCGTCTCGAAGACCAGCGCGCCGTCGGCCACCGCCCGGTTGAGCTCCTGGTCGGTCAGGGCCAGCGAGCCGCGCGGCGCGGGAATCTGCGTGAGCAGCGTCGCGCCGGGGTGGCCGCTGTCGGGGGCGGCGTCCGGCCCCGGCAACACGCCGCCGTCTGCATCCGACCCGGCCGCGACCTCCAGCGCCACCCACGCGCGCGCGTTTGCGCCGTCGTGCATGGGGTAGTCGAGCAGCCGGGCATGTCGGCGGATGGACGTACGCCGCCGCGCGGCGCCGAGGTAGGCCTCCGTTGCGGCCGCGTCCTGATAGTAGCTCAGGTGATCCGCGGCGTAGGCCAGCGTCTCGACGATGGCGACGCCGACATCCGCGGGGTTGCGCTCCTGCCAGCCGGGCATCGTCACGGCCAGACGATCCAGCATCAGGCGGCGGAAGGAGGCGTAGTCCCGCGCGAGATAGTCGATCGTCGGCGCGCCGCGCGTCGTGGGCGGACACTCGTTGATCGGCCGGCAGTCGAACTCGCTGGGGCACTCGACCTTGAACGAGAAGTCGATGGCCGAGAGCAGCGGGTCGAAGGCCGGCTCGTCCGTCGTGCGCCGCTCGATGACGAGGCGGTAGGCCGAGAAATCGCCGCGCACATCGGTGCGCACGACGAGCAGCCGCTCCTTGCCGACGGCCGCGCCTAGCGCGTCGATGTAGGCCTGCACGGGCGGGTTGACCTGGCCGGCCGTCAGCCTGTCCGCGCGCACGGCCCAGTCCACGTTCACCGGCGCGATGCGCACCCCGCCTTCGATCCGGACGCGGCCGCGATCCAGCTCGGGGATGGCGTGGAAGAAGAGGACGACGAGCGTCCGCTGGCGCAGCGCGAGGTCGGGCTCCTCCTGATCCAGCACCTCCAGCGCGTCGATGCCGTTGACGACCGGCTTGCCGTCCACCAGCGTATCGCGCGCCAGCGCGCGACGGCCATTGTCGAGGCAGCGGTATTGCGTCGCCACGTCACACCTCCCGCGTAAAGACGGCGGTCTGGCGCTGCTGCGTCCGGCGGATGCGGTACTGGACGACGACCGCAAGCGTCGCGTCCTCGCTCGTCACCTGCACGGCCTCCACCTGGATGAGCTCGCCCAGCCACTCTTGCAGCGCGCCCTGGACGAGGAACTGCGTGGTCGCGGCCAGCTCCGGGCTGTTCGGCGCAAAGACCAACTGCATCAGGTTCGCGCCGAACGTGGGCCGGTTGACGCGCTCGCCGGGGATGGTGAACAGCACCTGTTCGATCAGGTCGCGGATGTGTTCGTCGCCGTCGGTCGCGGCGGTCCGGCCGCTGCTGTCGAAGCGGAACGGATAATCGATCTGCACCGGGCGAATCGTTTGCATGGTCTACATCCCTCTCACGCGTACCTGCGTCACGAGAATCTGTAGCGGCGTGCCGGTCGGCGCGCAGACGGCCCGGCTCGACTGGATCACGACGGGCGCGCCGCCGGCCAGCACGCGCGTCGCGCCGACGATCCACTGCGCGGTGACGCACGGGCCGCCCGCGGACGGCAGGAGCGTGCAGCCGGCCACGGTGTACGGCGCGCTGATGGTCGCGACGGGCTGGCTGCCGACGAGCACGCGCGGGTTAGGCGCGGTCGGCATGGCCTGTCCGCCGTGCATGCACAGCACCGTCGCGCCGAGGTGAACCAGGAATCCGGGCATCGTACCCTCTTGCAGATTGCAGATGGAAGAGCGAAGAAGGAAGATGACGCCGTTCGGCTCTCCTCCATCTTGCTTCTTCCATCTTGCTTCTTTCATCTTCAATCTTCAATCGTCAAATCACCTCCAGCGCGCCGTCGTTGATCGACACGCTGGCCGGTGTCAGCTTGATGCTGGCCGCGCCGTTGGTCATCTCGATCCCGCTGACCGTCAGCGCCAGCTTGAGCGGCATCGGCACTGCGGGCGGGCCGATCTCCAGCGTGACCCCGCCGATGCCGGGCAGGTCGTCCAGCTTGAGCGTGATGGCGTCGGTCTTCCAGATTTTCGTCTGCGGGAGCGCGGGCATCACCGGCGCCTCGCCGACGCCCCAGAAGCAGCCGCTCCAGATGGGGTAGTCCGGGTCGCCGCCCTCGAACTCCACCCAGATGTTTGCGCCGACGGGCGGGATGGCGAAGAAGCCGACGCCCGGCCCCGCATACGGCGCGCAGGGCAAGGCCCAGCTCAGGCTGCCCTCGCCGAGCACCCCGGGACACGAAATCTGCACGCGGCCCTGTTGCAGCGGGTCGATGTTGTTCTCTATTTTTCCCCGGTACTTGCCGAAGAAGGTTCGTCCAGGCATGCGCTCCCTCGCTTATCATCTGCTGTGGCCGGTCTCCGACCGAGCCACAGCTTGCCGGGTCAGGGAGCACGGTCAGAGACCGGCTCCAGCAACTTTTCGGATGCCACAGCTTGCCGGGTCAGGGAGTACGGTCAGAGACCGGCTCCAGCAACCTTCGCATGGTTTTAAGGTATCACCGCCGGCACGGTGGCCCCCAGCCCCTCGCGCGTCAGCGTGAACTCCTGGAGATAGCTCTCGCGCTCGATCCGGTGCTTGACGCGCTTGACGTACCACAGCCCGTCATAGCTGTAGCCCGCGCCGCGCAGCCCGACGATGCCCCGCGCGTCCAGGATGCCGCCGTAGCGCAGCGTGTCCAGCTCGCCCTCGGCCATGACCGCCTCGCTGGATGCATCCGTGCGGCCCTGCGCGCGGGCATAGGCCTGGACGATGTTCAGCCCGCTCGCGCTGAACTGGCGCAGCGGCACGTTCGGCTGGTTCGTCAGCAGCGCGGGGAACGCGGCCAGCGGCGGCCGCAGGCTGGCGAACGTCTTGACGGGCAGCTTCTGGTTGGTCAGGCTGTCCTGCACCTGGCCCTCGACCGTCTCCACGCCGAGCGCGTTGTTGCGAAAGCTGATGCGGTTGACGTTGGTCGCGCCGCCGAGCGCGACCGACAGCGCGCGCTGCGGGACGCCGATGCGCGGGGGCGGGCCCCAATAGGCCGTGTTGGTGAACGGCGCGGGGCCGGGCTTGACGTAAAAAACGTAGCCGTACCGCTCGGCCATCTCGCGCAGGAACTCCAGATCCGTGCCCTGCTGCCGCGGGATGCGCTGGATGGGCAGCGGGATGTCCACGCTCGGCGGCGGGATGATCATCGGGATCAGCCCATACTGCGCATAGGCCGCGATGAGCTTGAGCACGATGACCGGCTCCGGCTGCGCGGGGTGCTCGACCGGGTGATCCTGCAGATCCATCATCACGCTGACGTCCTTGCCCATCAGCGTCAGGGTGGAGCGGCCCGGCTCCGTGC
Organism: Chloroflexi bacterium ADurb.Bin325; assembly: GCA_002068935.1. Lineage (GTDB taxonomy): Bacteria > Chloroflexota > Anaerolineae > CG2-30-64-16 > CG2-30-64-16 > MWBF01. Next base: position 2,237 of record MWBF01000166.1, on the reverse strand, counting down.
TGGGGTTGAGCTCCAGGTGCGTGATGACGCCGTCCATCAGCACGGCCGGCACGGCGTTCATCGTGACGACCATGATGACCCGGTTGAACACCTTGAGCAGCGGGTTGGACACCAGCGCGAAGTCGAGCAGGTCCGCCGGCCCCGACCGGCCCACGCTGAACACGATCTGGAAGCCGGACTGCCCGGCGTCGTCGTGCGTGACCTCGATCCGCTGGAGCGACTCCAGCAGCGACGGCGGCGCGGGCGCAGCGACGGTCGGCCCGATCAACAGCGTGAGATAGGAACCTGAGAGCATGGTCTCCTCGTGTCCGGCAGATATCCTGCCGGATGTTTCTGCTTATTGCTATCCGAAAACCCGCTGGGGCCGGTCTCTGACCGTGCCCCTGGCTCGGTCGGAGACCGGCCAGAGCAATTCTCGGATAGATCCTTAACCGGCCTGCGGGACCGGCACGCGCAGGATGCCCGGCCCGTCCGTCAGATCCGGCGGGTTCATCGCCTCGTTTGCATCGCAGATGCGCCAGTACTGCTCCGGGTCGCCCAGGGTGCGCGCGGCGATCAGATCCAGCCGGTCGCCCTGGTCGACCGGCACCTCCGCCAGCACCTGCAGGCTGTCGGCCTGGGGCAGGAAGCGGCGGCGCTTGTACGCCACGACCCGGCCGTCGGGCAGCGTCAGCGTCGCGGTCTCGATGTTGTAATAGCGACTGGTGTGCTCGAACATGCTCAACCTCCGAGGCCGGGGATGCCGCCCACCACGTTGCCCGCGCTGCCGGCCACGGCCATCGCCTCCTTCACGATCTGGTGCGCGAGGAACAGGCTGTAGCCGCGATGCGTCACGGGCAGGTCGTTGTAGCTGAGCACGCGCATGCCGAGCTGCACGTGCGCCCGCGTGGGATTCAGCAGCGGGTCATACGCCTCCTCCGTGATGCTGAAGGTCGTCAGGCGGACGGGCAGGATGCGCTGCGGCCCCCAGATGAAGAGCGTCAGCGGCGCGGCCGGCGGGATGATCTCGATGGTCCCCGCGGCCAGCAGGGCCGTGTTGGCGATGACGAGCATGCTCTTGGGGTAGACGAGCATCTCGAGCGCGGCCAGCTGCGGGTGGATGCCCAGCGCGCCCGTGAGCGGGTTGCCGTCCGCAAGCTGGTCGGTCGCGTCGATCTCCACGCTCAACGTGATCGTCTCCTGCGGCGCGCCCTTCAGCCGCAGCGCCTCGGATCGATCCGCGGCCTGGCCGCCCGCGGTCTGCGGCGTCAGCGTGCGCGTCATCGTGTCCGGGTTGTACTGGAAGATGATGGTGCTCGCGAGCGGGCTGAACGGGTCGATGCCGACGATCGCGCCCTTGAGGAGCCGCGGCGAGCTCGATAATGTGCCCATAAGCCTGTACGCTCCGTCGAATCCTTAGAAATGGTACGTGAACCCAAGCCCGAAATAGGGCTGCGGCGCGCGTTCCCTCTCGCTGGGGCCAAAGATGTCCGGCCCCGCACCCGGCGGATTCACCGGGATGCGCGCGCCGAAGTCGAGCGACCAGACCGGCCGCGTGATGCACCGCTGACCTGCGCCCGCGGCCTTCGCCTTGCTGTACAGGTCGCCGATGGCCGAACCCAGCTCGACGGCCCGCGCGATCTCCGGCGGCAGGGCCGGGCCCGATTCGCCCGACGTCGAAGGCGCGGGCGTGGGCGGATTCAAAAAGTTCTGTAGCGCGGTGGTCGCCCGCCGGCCCGCGGCCTGCAACTGCGTCTGCACCTCGGCCGCGTCCGGGATCGTGCAGCTCTTTTCGGTGGACTGGATCACCAGTCCCGTCGATAAGACCCCCGTCTCGCGGTTGTAGCCGACCTGGGTTCGGATGCGGATGTGCGGCTCCGTGTCGAGCGTGATCGCGAGCGAGAAGTTGTTCGGGATGTCCGCGGTCATCGAGAAGCTCAGCGTGCCGACGTTGCGCAGCTCCACCGGCAGCGTCGCGACGACCTCCGTCGGCAGGTTGGCTTCCAGGCGCAGGTCGCCGTAGCGAAAGAGCAGGCTGGTCAGGCTCGGCATGCTGACGGACGGGCCGGACGAACCTGAGTTATCGCGCTGGAGCACGCCCGGCCGCTGTTGGATGACGTGGGCCAGCTCGTGGGCCAGCAGTCGTTGGCCTGCGTCCGTGTGCGGTGCATACTCGCCCGCGGCAAAGACGATGTCGCGGCCGAGCGTGTAGGCGCGGGCGTCGAGCGCGGCCGCGGCGGCCTCGGCTCGCGGGCCGG
>MWBF01000165.1 GCA_002068935.1 Chloroflexi bacterium ADurb.Bin325 | reverse complement strand
GAAGGCTCGCCCTCAGGAGAGGGGGATGGGGGGTGAGGCAAGCGCCAACACATCCTGGCTCTGGCCGGTCTCCGACCGAGCCAGGGGCACGGTCAGAGACCGGCCCCAGCAGATTGGAGCGTTCCGCTGAACCCTAGATCAACACCAACACAATCCCCAACAGGGCCACCGCTGCGCCCGCCAGTTCGTTGGCCTGCGGTATCTGGCCGAGTAACAGCGCGTCGAGCAGCATCCCGCCCGTGACCTCCTGCGTGGCGACCAGGTTGACCACGGTCGCGTGCGTCCGGCGAAGCGCGGCGTTGTAGAGCGTATGGCCCGCGCCGAGCGGGATGAACCCCGCGCTCAACAGCGCCAGCAGCGAGCGGGGGTTATACCCGGCGGGCGTGAAGCTGAGGACCGCGGCGGGCAAGGCCCACAACGCGGCCAGGCCGTAGACGGTCCCCGCATAGGTGAAAAGCCCGTAACGCTCCCGCTGAGAGCGCCCCGCGATCGAATACAGCCCGTATGCCACCGCCGAGATCAGGGCCAGCGCGTCGCCGAACAGCATCCGCGCGCTGAAGCGCGGCTCGAAGCCGGCCAGGATCGCGATCCCGGCCACCGTCACCAGCACGCCCAGCCACTTGCGTCGCGCGATGTGCTCATGCAGAAACCACACGGAGAAGAGCGTCACGAAGATGGGCGCGGTGTAGACGAGGGCCAGCGAGTGCGCGATGGTGGTGAAGTTGAGCGAGGCGATATAGGCCGTGAAGTGGATCGTCGTGATCAGGCCGAACAGCGCAAAGCGGGGCAGCTCGGCCCGCTGCGGCAGCAGGGGCTGGCCGTTGAGCCGGGCCAGCAGCCAGACGAGCGCGGCCGCGCACGCCAGGCGGCCGGCGGCGATCTCGAACGGGCTGAGCGGCGCGGCCCAGAGCACCAGCACCGGGCTGAACGAAAAGGTCACGACCGCGACCAGGACCAGCCCGATCCCGGTCCGGCTGCGCGCAGCTAACGAGCCAGTCTCAACCGCGGATGTCACCGATTCAGTACGGCCCTGCAAGGACTCCGGGCAGATAGGCCAGGACCATCGACAGGACGATGACCACGGAGATGATGATGAACACGACCATGCGCCAGTCGCGGCGCGGGGCCGATTTCTTGCGTGCCATGATGCGCTTTCCTCTGTAGAACGGTGGAGCGGGGCGTGCGTCGATCCCCGCTCCCACCCTCATTATAGTCGTTGCGCACCGGTTCTGTCAAACAATTTCGCCGGGTGGCCGCGAGGGCGGCCCTCACGTCCGCTCCTTCGACTGACCTTTCGCCGTCAGCCACGTCGAGCCGTACACCCGCTCAGGATGCTCCGTCTCGCTTATGGGAAGCTTACGGAAGCACCCTGAGCGGAGGACGCACGCAGTGCGGGCGCAGTCGAAGGGGCAGCCGTCTTCAGAGCCGCCGCTCCTTCGACTCCGCTTCGCTCCGCTCAGGATGCGGCTCGAAGTGGCAGGGGCGGCGGCTCTCCGTTCAGGCGGCGCGCTCGCCCCTCCCCCGTCAGTCGCGCGCCACGGGCAGGCCCGCGGCCTGCCACGCCGCCATGCCGCCTTCCAGCGCGGCCACGTCCGTGAACCCCAACCGTTGCAAGATTTGCGCCGCACGGGCGCTCGTCGCCTCGTCCGGTCAGGCGCACAGCGTGACGATCGGCCGATCCTTGGCCAGCCCCTGCGAGAGGGCCTCGACCTCGCTGATCCCGACCAGCCGGGAGCCCGGCACGTGTCCCTGCTCGTACAGCGAAGCCGCCCGCAGATCCCACACCAACGGCGGGTTTGCGGACTGAAGCTGGCCGTAGAGCGCCTGGGGCGAGATGCGCGCCACGCCGTCCCCGCCCAGGCTGAGCGGCGAGCGCGCCGTCGGCATGGTCGCCGGGGCCGCCGCATTGGCTGCCGCAGCCGGCGCGGGCTGGGCCGCGGGCTGGAGTATCAACAGGGCGCCGGCCACGATCAGCACCACGCCGAGCGCGGCCAGCCCCCACAAGAGCGTCTTTTGCAACGTCGAGCCTCCATCTGCCAGTGTGACTTTACCTGCATTCTACCGCAGGAGGGCGCAAATAAACAAGGCTGCCCCGCGCCATGTTACAATAGCGCGGCGGAGGTCAGGGATGCCGGATATCGTCCTGCCCGGCTATGGCCGGCTCTATTATCGTCGGCGCGAGGACGGCGACCGCGGCGCGACGCTCGTCCTCGTGCACGGCGCGGGCGGCAATCACATGCACTGGCCCGCCGAGCTGCGCCGCCTGCCGGACGCCACAGTCTACAGCCTGGATCTGCCCGGACATGGCAAGTCGGACGGGCCGGCGCGGGCTGCCATCGGCGAGTATATGGAGGCGCTCGGCGCATTTGTGGATGCGCTCGGCCTGGCGCGGTTCGTCCTGGTCGGGCATTCGATGGGCGGCGCGATCGCGCTGGAGTATGCGCTGCGCCATGCGCCGCGGCTGGCCGGGCTGGCGCTGGTGGGGACGGCCGGCCGGCTGCACGTGACGCCGCAGATCCTGGCCGGCCTGCGGACGAACTTCGCGCGGACCGTCGAGCTGTTGGCCGCGCAGTCATACGCCGGGGACGCCGACCCCGCGCGGCTGCGCCTGTTCGTGCGACGACTGCGCGAGGTCGGCGCCGACGTGCTCTACGCCGACTTCGTCGCCTGCGATCGCTTCGACCGGCTGGCCGACCTGCACCGGGTCAGCGTCCCGACGCTGGTGCTGTGCGGCGCGGCCGACCGCATGACGCCGGTCGACGACAGCCGAACCCTGGCCGAGCGCATCCCCGATGCGCAACTGGCCGTGCTGCCCGCGGCCGGCCACATGGTCATGCTGGAACGGCCGACGGAGGTCGCCGGCCTCCTAACGGGCTGGCTGAGCCTGCGATGCTAACAGCAGTTGCGTGACGTTCAGGATGTAGTGCGCGGCCAGCGGGACCCACAGGCTGCCGGTGAGCAGAAAGAGCAGACCGAAGGCGATCCCCGCCAGCGTCGCGCCGAACACGCCCCAGTCGCCCTGCGGCCAGTGAAGCAGGCCGAAGCCCACGCTCAGCGGCCAGAGCAGCCAGCGGGGCGCGACCAGCCAGGCCAGACCGGCCAGCGGCAGCGCCCGAAACAGCAGTTCCTCAAGCAGGGCCGCGGGCAGGAGCGCGAGCAGCACGGCGGGCCATTCCCAGCGGCTGCGCGGCAGGATGGCCCTCAGCACGACATCGCTGTAGACATCCGCGCCCCACGCCCGTTCGATGAGCCAGCCCGCGCCGGCCACCAGCAGCGAGAGCGCCAGCCCGCACGCGAGGCCCAGGCCGACATCCCCGGCCGGATCCGCGCTGCGCAGCCCCAGCGCCGCGGCCCCCGGCCCCAGCGTCAGGCCCAACGCCAGGCAGGCGAGGATCAGCCCCAGCCGCAGCGCGTTCTCTGGCCAGCTCAGCAGCAGGTTGCGGTCGGGCGTCCAGGCCCGCAGAAGCTGTCCGGTGCGGACGGTGGCAAAGGCCAGCGCCGCGATGAGCGCCGCGAGGAGGGCGAGAAAGAGGAGATCGGACATGGCGTGCACTGACGCGGCGGCGAGGCCGGCGAGGGGGTGAAGGCCACGCCGGGCCCGCTCCCCCTCGCCCTCTCATGCCGTCGCGTCAGTGGATCGTATACTCATACGCGGCGGGATGGGTGGTCAGGGGCGCGAGCGCAGAGATGATGAGCACCGCCTGGCCGTCCGCGGCGGGCGGGTCCAGGACGAGCTGGCCCGCGCCGTTCGCATCCACCACCATCCGCTGGATCACCAGCTCGTCCCTCGTATCGAGCGAGAGCAACTGCACGAGCCAGCGCTGCGTCACCGTGTTGTCGATCAGCAGCCAGCCGTCCGACGTCCAGCCGGCCTCGCCGGATTCGCCGTCGTCCCGGTAGCCGATCTCGCTGATGGCGATGTCGTCCAGCAGGAAGCCGGGCAGATTCACCGCATCGTCCGTCACCATCTCGAAGCGGAGCAGGATCTCCTGGCCCGCAAACGGCGTCAGATCCACCTCCTCGTCGATCCACTCCGGCCCGAACCGCCCACCGCCGCTCGCGCCCGTCCAGCCCGGGCCATAGGCGTTAGCGACCGGGTTCTCCGCGGTCGTCGTCCGCCCCTCCAGGATCTGCCACGTCTCGCCGCCGTCGGTGGACGCCTCCACGTAGGCGTAGTCCCACCCTTCTTCGATCTCGTACCACGCCCGGAAGGTGAGCTTCGGCGCGACGGCGCCGCGCAGATCCACCGGCCGGGTCAGCGTCGAGTTGCTCTGGTCGCCGCGATTCGACCACCACATGTAGCCGTCGCTCACCTCGTCCGCCACGAGCGGCGTCTCCGCATCGCCCTGGAAGTCGATCGTGAGCGCGACGCCGGCCTTGGTCCGCAGCTCGATATAATCCGCGCCGTACTGGTTGACGTCGGCGGCCTCCGAGGCCGGATAGCGGCGGTGCGACTTCGCCACGCTCATGTCGAAGAGGTCGATCATGTCATAGCCGTAACGCCCCTCGGGGTCCGCGTCCGGCGCATCGATATAGTTCGCGATGACCCAGTCGGCGAACACATCCTCGAACCGCTCCGGCCGGCCGGCCTGCTCCAGCGCCTCGTCGAACCCGGCGATGCCGTTCTTCGGCGAGGCCACCACCGCCTTCATCAGGTCTTCGCCGAAGCGCTCCAGGAAGTAGGTCATGAAGAGATAGGCGGCCCCATAATGCTCGGCGTTGCCCTCGGACGGGTCGCCCCAGGTCGTCAGTTGCGTATCCGGCTGCTGGCTGTAGGCGATATCCATGCCGCCGGCGTCGAAGCCGTTGAGGATGAAGGCGAGCTCCGACATCCCCTCGTTGACCCAGGAGTCCTCGTTGCGGTCGTTGGCCCAGTGGATCATGTGCTGGAACTCGTGCGCCAGCAGGCCATCATAGAACGAGGTATTGGGCTCGACGCCGTTTGCGTCCGCCGCGACATAGAACATCTCGCGCTCGTTGGAGTATTCATTGACCGCCCGCGGATACTCGTCGGAGGACGAATAGTATCCCGCGACCGTCTGGCCCAGGTCGCGCGCGTGGAGGATGTGCAGCCGGGGGTCGTTATCGACGCCGGGCGTCCACTCGCTGCCGAAGAACTCCCGGTTGGTCGGATAGGTCTTCTCCTCGAAGCGGTCGGCGGAGGCCTCCAGATCCGCCTGGTTGATCTTCACCCCCTCCTGCACCCACATCGCTACGTGCTCCGTGACGTAGCGCAGCTCCGCGGTGATCTGCCGATACTCCATCGTATCGACGTTGGAGACCCAGAACTGCTGCTTTGCGCCGACCTCGTAGCTGGGCGGCGTCGCATTGACGACGAGCGGAATATCGGTCACGCCCGGCTTGAGCCGCAGCGTGAGCGCGCGCGGGTCGGCCGCGGGCATCTCGCTGGCATAGAGCGCCGCCGCCGCCGCATCGGGGGTGGCAATCGCGCGGCTGTCCGCGGGGGCGTGCGGCGTGACAGCGTCTCGGCTGCCCGCGGCGGGGGTCGGCGTGGCATTGCGTTGGCCGCCTGCGGCCGGGGTGGGCGTCGCACGATCCGGCACGATCACCGTGACGACGCGCGTGATGACGCGCACCGGCTCCATATCTCTGAAGTCGGCGTCGCCGCCGCGGCGGATCAGAAGCGAGCCAAAGGCCGCCACGCACGCGCAGTAGCAGCACAGCAGCAGCACGACAAAGACGCCGATCAGCCAGTAGGTACGATTGCGGTTCTCCATGAAACCTCCGATCGATTCGGTCGCGGGCTTTCAGATTACAGGCTGCAACTTTCGCCCCTTGCTCCGGCCGGTCTCTGGCCCCGGGGCCGGGTTCGCGCCGCTGGCCCGGCCGGAGATCGGCCAGGGCAGGGCCTGCAACCTGCAACTTTCGGCCTTGCCTTCCCCGCCGTCACTGCCAGCATGACCCGTCGCGGGGAAGCACGCCGCCATTATTACTATGCACGCCTTCAGGGGTCATGTCAAGATACATAAACCCGATCGGCAGATAAAAGTAGCTGTAGATGCGCAGGCAGACGCGCAGGCCCGGCTGCTCATCGAGCCGCGGCCGCACGTCTTCGAGCGCGAGACGCACGACCGGCAGCGGCGCGGCGTCATCGTACATATACGCTTCGCGCTGCGCGTTGATGGCGACGCGCTGCGGATCTCCGCGCACATGGGCCTGGGGCGGGGGCAGAAAGAGCGGCGACAGCGCCAGCGGCGCGACCAGCAGCGCCGCGGCCAGGAAGAAGCGGCCGGCCGCGGCCGGGTGCGACTCGCCGCCGATCTGCCGCAGCAACGCCTGCACGACGCCGGCCCAGGCCAGGAAGAGCGCCAGATAGACCAGGCTGTTGAGCGCAAAGGTCGCGGGGCGGAACTCGCAGCCGGCGGAGTCGCAGCGGTGGGTCGCGATCGGCGCGCCGCGCTGGCCGGGACAGACACCGTCGCAGCCGGCCCGATAGGGCGCGACCTCGAAAGCCACACTCGACCAGAGGCTCATGGCGGGCGCGAGGAGCAGACAGGCCGCCAGCACCAATGCCCAGCGATAGTTCTGCTGACGCCACCAGATCACCAGCAGCGCCACGGCCACAATCAGGACAATCCCCAGCGCGGCCGCCTGCCACGTCGCCCACTGTAGCAAAACCAGCTCCTCCGCCTACCGCCGTCCACGGATCAGCGCCTGTCCGAACCACCTGCTCCGACCGAGCTCGGGGGCACGGTCAGAGACCGGCCCCAGCGTTTTCGGACGGGCTTTCAAGCCATCCATGAGCGTAAATACCTGCTCCGGCCGGTCTCCGACCGAGCTCGGGGGCACGGTCAGAGACCGGCCCCAGCGTTTTCGGACGGGCTTTCAAGCCATCTATGAGCGTAAATACCCGCTCCGGCCGGTCTCCGACCGAGCTCGGGGGCACGGTCAGAGACCGGCCCCAGCGTTTTCGGACGGGCTTTCAAACCACCCATGAGCGGGAATACCTGCTCCGGCCGGTCTCCGACCGAGCCGGGGGGATTACGGCAGGCAGCCCAGGATCGGCTCGTCCTGCGCGGGGAAGAAGGTGCGCGAGTCCGCGCCGTGCGCCCAGATCGTCGGATACGTCAACGCCCCCTCCGCCGTGGCCCACAGATACAGCCGGTTCTGCGGATCCATCGCCCGGCCGACCGGCACATCGTTGAACTCCCAGACGGGGTACGTGATCGCGCCTGCGCGGCGCACCTGGGCGACCGGCGTGCGCGCGAGCTGCTTGCCGACCTCCTGGTTCCACGCGCCGTTCAGCACAATGGCCTCGGGCTGCCAGCCGACGGGCACCGAGAGCCGCGTGCCGTGCTTGAAGAACGCCACCACGACGTTCGCCAGCCCGGCCTCGGTCACCGTCCGCTCGTTGCCGGCCTCGTCGTGCGGCCAGACGATCTGGATGCGCGCATCGACCTCCGCGATCTGGCCCGCCGCGATGCCGCTCGGCACGTCCTGCTGGGGGAAATAGGTGCGCGGGTCCGCGCCGTGCGCCCAGACGCTCGTCGCCGTGTCCACCCCCTCGACGCGCACCAGGAAGTAGAGCTTGTGGCCGGGGTCGTTGGCCCGGCTGATATCCACGTCGTTCAGCTCCCAGTAGGGGAAGGGCTGGCCGTCCACCGTGCGCTGGAGCGCCTGGCCGAGCGGCTCGGCGGGGTCCATGTCCAGCGCGCGCCACACGCTCACCTGCGGCCGCCAGCCGCATGCGGGCAGCGCCAGGCTGCGCGGCATGAAGAGCCGCAGGCCGATGTTAGCCCGCTGCGCCGACTCGACCGGCGCCCAGTCGTGCGGCCAGAGGACCTCGATGCGCGCATCCACCCCCGCGCCATGCGCAGGGGGCGCGGCCCCATCGGCCGCGCGCGCGGCCGCGCGGGCGGCCTCTTCCAGCACCGTGTTGGCGCTCAGCACCCAGACGCCCGCGGCCGCCGTGCCCAGGAAGACGCTCTCCGGCTCGCCGTGGTTGATCGTCAACGCCTGGCCCAGGTTGTCGCCCACGCCCGCGCCGGCCGG
>MWBF01000164.1 GCA_002068935.1 Chloroflexi bacterium ADurb.Bin325 | reverse complement strand
ACTCGGCGACCGGCTCCGCCTCGACCGCGGGCCAGGCCAGCCGATAGATGTAGCGCAGCAGGAAGCGGCGCTTGCACTCCACATAATCCTGGAGGCTGGCCTGGCTGAACTGGAACTCCGGGGGCAGGATGCTCATCGGGCCGCCTCCTGGGATTGTCGGCGCAGAAACTGCTGCCATGTTTGCAGCGCGATGAACGGGAGCGCGGGCTGCGCGCGGTGCGTCGTCGACCGGCCCGTGTTCCAGGTCACGATCAGATCGCGCTGCGCGCGGGTGATGCCCACATAGAGCAGGCGCAGCCGCTCCGCCGCATAGTCGAGCCGCGCCTGGTTCGTCGCCACGCCCTCCGGGGGCGGGGGCCGGCCCTCCGCCGCCGCGATAAGCTGGGCCAGCATCTCGGCCTCGAGGTTGAGCCGGTCGCGCACGAACCACCGCTCGGAGATGAAGGAGTCGCCCGGCATGGCCGAGGGGAAGTCGTAGTTGTTGGCCGAGAGCAGGTAGACGCGATCCCATTCGAGGCCCTTGGCCTTGTGCGCGGTGATGACGACCACCTTGCCCTTGTGCGCCTGCGGGTCGAAGCCCGTGTCCTCCTCGGCCAGCCCCAGAAACTTGCGTTCGTTGCGCGCGATGACGGCCAGCTCCTGGGTCAGCTCCGGCAGCCGCCAGTGCGGGTGGCTGGTCGCGGCCTGGCGCAGCACCGCGGCCAGCTTGTGGGTCAGCGCCAGGTCTGCGGGCCGCTCGAAGAGATCCTGGCCGATGGTCAGCAAGAGCTGGTCGATGGGCAGCGTGGTCGCGGCCTGCCATCGGCGGACGAACACGCGAAACTCCGCCAGATGTTCTTGCAGGTTCAGGCCGGCGTCCTCCTCCGCCAGGGTGAGCGCATCGAGCGCCTCCGGGTCGGGCCGGGGCCAGACGAACGCCTCCACATCGCGCACCCTGCGCAGCACGCGCACAGCCGCGTCCAGCCGCACCCGCAGATCCGGGTCCTCGCGATCCGCGCGGCGCCAGACCTCGTATGCGCGGGCGAGCTTGGCCGGGGAGGCCGGGTCGGCCAGATAGTTGACGATGTTGCCGAGCGCGCCCGCGGTGTCGCGGGTCGAGCGCGTGCTCTTGAGCATCTCGACGACCTCGATCTTGCGCGCGCGCAGCGCGGTCGCCATCTTTTCGCCGCGTTCGGAGCGCGCGGCCAGCACCGCAACGGTCTGATCCGCGTGCTCCGGCAGCCATTGCGCGATCGACCTGACCGCCGTCTCGATCTCCTCGTCCGGCGTCAGCCTCCGGGCGACCAGTTGGACGGCCTCCGGCGCATCCGGCGGGTTGGGCTGCGGGTCGCCGGGCGGCGTCGGCTCGATGCGCGTCGGCGCGAGCGCGTCCCGCAGCGCCTCGACGGGGTGTTCGGCCCGGCTCCACGCGACCAGATAGTTCGCCAGCGCCATGATGCTGGCGGTGGAGCGGCCCGAATTGGGCAGATCGCGCGCGATGACGTCCTCTGCGGCCAGGAAGTCGCGCAGATAGCGCGGGCTGGCGGTGGTGAACGTCTCGTAGATGGCCTGGTTCGGGTCGCCGACGCGCACCCAGTTGCCGTTCGGGCCGACGAGCAGGCGGAGGATCTCTTCTTGCAGGCGGCTGGAGTCCTGGGCCTCGTCCTCCAGGATGTAGGGCCAGCGGAAGCGGAGCCGCTGTAGATAGTCCGCATCCAGCCGGAGCGCGCTGAGCGCCAGCCGGATCAGGTCATCGTAGTCCACCGCGCCGCGGTAGTTGAGGCTGCGTTGATAGTCGGCGTAGATGGCGAAGCCCATCTCCAGCAGGGGGACGTCGTCCTCGATCCGGGCCAGGATGTCCAGCCCCATGTCGGGCGTGATCTGGAGATCCTTTGCCATGCGGATGAACGCGAGCGCGATATCGGTTATGAGCCGCGGCCAGTGGTCGCGGCGCACCCAGTCGGCCTTGCGCTCGTCGATCGTCGGGTCGAGCCAGGGCGTCAGGCTGTCGGGGTGCGCGGCCAGCCAGGCCTCGACCGCATCGCGCAGGATCTGGCTTGCCTCGCGCTCGTCGACGATGGCGAAATCCTCGGCCAGGCCGACCAGCCCGGGCCGCTCGCGCACGATGTCGTAGGCCAGCCCGTGCAGCGTGCGCACGCGATAGCCGATATCGAGCAGCCCGCGCTCCTTGATGAACTGGCCGACTCGCAGCGCAAAGTTGTCCACCGCGGAGTTGACGAGCGTGACGACCAGGATCTCCTGATCGTCGGCCAGGCTGACCTCCGCGACGAGCCGCGCGGCCAGCGCGGAGAGCACCCACGTCTTGCCGCTGCCCGGCACCGCGGACACGCCCATCTTGCCGCCGGCATAGGCCAGGACTTCGGCCTGTTTGGGGCGCGGGATGAACATCTAGCGATCTCTCAACACTTGTTGGATGGCGCGCAGGAGCGCGCCCTTCTGCTCGACGCCGGTCGCGCCCATCTGCGCCAGGCCCAGGTGGATCTGCACCCGGCAGCGCCGCGTCAGCCCGACGACGAGCGCGGAGAGCGCCTCCTGCCGCGCGGTGTACTCGTCCTTATCGGTCCACTGCGCGCCCGCGGGCCAGCCGCGGCTCAGCACGTAGGGCTGCGTGAGCGGCTGATACAGCCGTTCCCACCAGCCGTTGCTGCCCACATCGAGCCAGAACTGGTGGTCGACCGGGCGGTTGCTCATCAGGAAGGTGTAGGCCGGCGCGATCAGCACCGCGTCCTCCGGCTGGCGCTGCCAGCTACGGATGTATTGCGCGGCGAGCACGCCGTCCTGCACCAGCTCGACCCACTCCCGGCCCAGATCCGCCGGGATGAGAGGGGGCTCTGCGTCGCGGCTGCCCGCGGCCGGGACGAGCGCCTGCGCCTGGCCCGCGGCGGCCCGCGGCGCGGGGGGCCGGCCCTCGGCCAGTTGCATCACCTGGCGGAACTTGCGCGCCGACTCGATGACGTTGGCGGTGATCTCGCCCGCGTCGAAGCTGGCGTGGAACGCATAGCCGGGCTGCGACAGCAGCTCGCCGAAGAGCCGCGCCAGGAAGTGGTCCAGCTCCGCGGTCCGCCGCTGCGCGGCCTTGCGGTCGCGCGCCGATGGCCGGCCGGCCGCGGCCTGGAGCCTGGCGTTGGCGCTCAGCCAGGTGCGCAGCCCCTCGTAGCGGCCGCCGAGCAGGAAGGTGAGCCGCTCCTGCATCTCCGGCTCGATCTCGTCGAACCCGCTGAGGCTGGCCTCGCCGTCTCGCGTCCGGTAGGCGATGTCGGCCAGCAGTTGCGCGCGCACCAGATCCATGTCGTCGACGGACAGCATGAGCGCGTGCGCGAGGTCGTACCCGGTCGGGGGCCTGCGCCAGTGCGGGTGGCAGAGCTGCGTCAGCGTCAGCAGGGCCAGCGTCGCCGGCTCCTCGGCCAGCGCGCGCGAGGGCCGGTGCGAGCGCGTCGGCACGCCGTAGGCGGCCAGCCGGTTCTCCAGCGAGAAGCGCAGCCCGCCCGTCACGAAGGGGCTGAGCACCGCGATCTCGCCCGGCGACACGCCCTCGTCGTTCACCAGCCCCGCGATGCGTTCGGCCACCCAGTCGAGCATCTGCGGGTGGAAGCGGCAAGGCGCGTAGTCGAGCGCGAGGAGGGCGGGCCTCACCTCCTCTGCCCCCTCTCCTGACGCCGCGGCGTCCGGAGAGAGGGAGCCAGCCGGGCGAGCGATGGCATCTCCCCCCTCTCCCGAAACTGCGGTTTTGGGAGAGGGGGGCAGGGGGGTGAGGTCCAGCTCCCGCGGCCGGGCGCGCAGCACACGGCGCAGCCGTTCGCTCAGGGCGGCTACCGCGGGCGACATCACGAACGACCCGGCGAAGGCGATCTGCTCCTCGCACGCGGCCTTCAGCCGGTACGCGCTGGCGGGGTCCGCGGCCAGGAAACGGCGATAGCCCGCGCCGGTGTCGTAAATGACCAGGGCGGAGCGGACCGAGGGCAGCCATTCGAGCAGGATGTCGTGGCTGACCGGCGTGTCCTCCTCCGCGTTGTCGATGATGAGGTGGCGGTAGCGGCCCTGCAGGTAGTCGCGGCATTTGGGCAGCGGCCACAGGTGGCGCGCAAAGACCTCGATCTGGAGCGAGAAGTCCAGGAAGTTGTGCGCCAGGCAGTATTGGCGGAAGCGGGCAGCGCACTCCTGCGCCTCGTCGTACACGCGTAACTGGCTCGACTCGCCGACCCACGCGGCCTTCAGCCGCGCCCCGATCTCGGTGTGGTCGTAGCCGACCGCGGCCATCTTTGCCAGGTTGTCGAGGATCTGGCTGTAGAGGCGGTTGCGATCCACCGCGGCCGTCTCGAAGTAGCCCGCGTCCAGCAGCGGACGCACGATCCGCGCCATGAAGTACTGCGCGGTCTCGAGCGTCAAGAAGACCGGCGGGCGGTCGGGCCGGCCGAAGCCCGCGGCAAAGGCGACCAGGGGCCAGAAGAGCTCGATCATCCGCTGCGCGAGGCCGCCCATCGTCGACACGGTGACCTCGCTGCCCGCGGGCGTGGAGGGGTGGCGCAGCATCTCGGTGTACGGGCCGGCCAGCGTGCGCTGGGGCAGGATCACCAGGATCTGGTCGCCCGCCGCGCCGGACTGTAGCAGGTGACGGATGCGCGCCACGCCCGCGCGCGTCTTGCCGCTCCCGGCCGGCCCCTCCAGGAACGCGCGGCGATCCAGCGGGAGCGTCGCGACGGCGCTCTGCGCATCGGTCAACGGCAGGTTATAGGGTGACGCCACGATGAACTGTCCTGAGCCTCCGGCTCGCCCCCGGCTTGACGGAGGCGGCGATTCCCCTGATTTTAGCACAGGTGTTTTGAGAAATCAACTTCTGGTCGACATAAGCAGTCGCTTCAAATATAAACTTGAGCTCAGGGTGCTCCGATTCAGAATATCCCCGTTGGCGAGGCATCCTGAGCGGGTTGTCCGGCTCGACGTGGCTGACGACGAAAGGCCAGTCGAAGGAGCAGATATGACGAGGGCCGCCCCTTCGACTGCGCCCGCACTGCGTGCGGCCTCCGCTCAGGGTGCTCCGATTCAGGCGGCTTCCGTAGCGCCTGTATTTGAAGCTCCCGTGACACGACTACGCCTGCTGCGCGCCGAACATTGCCAGGATGCGTGCGGTGTGGCGGATGCCCTTCTCGAACAGGTCGAGCCGCAGGTTCTCGTCCGGCGCGTGCGCGCGGGAGCCGGGATGGCTCACGCCGACCGTCGCAATCGGCACGTTCAGGTGCTCGATGAAGGCGTGGTTCGGCCCCGACCCGCCGATCATCGGCAGGACCATCATGTCGTGCTCGAACACCCCGCGCGCGGCCTCGACGGCCAGACGGATGAAGGGATCGTCGGGATCCACGCGGCCCGGCGCTTCGCCGCCCAGCAGCGTGACCTGCACATCATCGAACCCCTCCGCGTCCAGGTGGCTGCGCAGCTTTGTCAGCACCTCTTCCGGTGTCTGGTTCGGCACCAGGCGGAAATCGACCTTGGCGCTGGCCTCGGCGGGGATCACCGTCTTGCTGCCCGCCCCTTGATAACCGGAGGTCAGCCCGCAGATGGTGCAGGTCGGCTCGAAGACCTCCGCGACCTTGAGCTCCAGCCCGCCGGTCATGCCGCGCAAGAAACCGGGCAGCTCGTAGCGTTGGAGATAGTCCTCCGCGGCGTCGGGCGCGGCCGCCAGCAGCTCCAGGTCGCGCGGGGTGGGCGGCACGACGTTGTCGTAGAAGCCGGGGATGCGGATGCGCTCGTCCGGCCCCTTGAGGCTGTTCAGCGCCCAGGTCAGCCGCCAGGCCGCGTTCGGGAAGATCGAGCCGCCCGTGCCGGAGTGCGCATCGAGCGCGGCGGTCTTGACGCGCAGCTCGACATAACAGATGCCGCGCATCCCGCAATATTGCAGCGGGACCTCGTTGGCGTCCACCCCGCCGAACTCCCAGATGCAGGCGTCTGCGGCCAGCCGCTCCTTGTGCGCGGCGACGAACGCGGGCAGGTGCACGCTGCCGATCTCCTCCTCGCCCTCGACGAGAAACTTGACGCGGCAGGGTAGGTCGTCGCTGACCGCGAGCAGCGCGTCCAACGCGGCGATGCGGCAGACCAGGTGGCCCTTGTCGTCGCTGACCCCGCGCGCATACAGCGCGCCGTCGCGCACCGTCGGCTGGAAGGCTGGCGACGTCCACAGCTCAAGCGGCTCCGCCGGCTGCACGTCGTAGTGGTTGTAGAAGATGAGGGTCTTGTCGCTGCGGCCCCCGCGCTCGGCGTAGACGGCCGGATGGCCGCCGGTCGGCATGATCTCGGCCTCGAAGCCGCGGCGGCGCAGCATGGCGGCCACGAACTCCGCGCACTCGGCCATCCCCTTGTTCTGCGCCGCGATGCTGGGCAGCGCGCACAGGTCGGACAGCTCCGCGATCCATGCGTCCATGTGTTCGGCGATGTGGGCGTCCAGCCGGCTGAACAGTTCGTCCATGATGTCCCCTTCCTGTCAGATAGTGTCCGATGTGGGCCAGGCGCGATCCCTCAGGCGGATGCCTGCCGCGCGGCCAGCAGGCCGGCCAGCAGCGCCGCGCGCTCAGGCAGCGAGGCGACCAGGACGTGCTCGTGCTGGGCATGGCTGCCGTCGCCGTCGACGCCCAGCCCGTCCAGCGTGGGCACGCCCAGCGCGGATGTGAAGTTGCCATCCGAGCCGCCGCCCGTGCCCGTCTCGTCCACGGTCAGGCCCAGCTCCAGCGCGATGGCCTGCGCGATGGCGAAGAGCGCGACCGTCTGCGGCGTGCGCACCATCGGCGGCCGGTTCATGCCCCCGCGCACCTCGATGCGCGCGCCGGGCAGCCGCGGGGCCAGGCGGTGCATGTGATCATGGACGCGCTCCGCCTCCGCCGCGTTCATCACCCGCACGTCCACCTGGGCCCAGGCCTGCGCGGGCACCACGTTGCTGCGCGTGCCGCCGCCGACCACGCCCACGTTGACCGTCGTGCCGACCGCATAATCGGTCAGCGCCTGGATGTCGATGATCTGGTAGGCCAGCTCCTCGATGGCGTTGACGCCCTCGTCGTGCGCCGCGCCCGCGTGGGAGGCCTTGCCCGTCACGACGACCTCGAACTGGCCCACGCCCTTGCGCCAGGTCTTGAGCGACCCGCGCGGAGGCTGGGCCGGCTCGAGGACGTAGACCGCCCGATGCTGTCTGGCCTCTTCCTCGATCAGCGGCCGCGAGGTCGCACTGCCGGTCTCCTCGTCCGAGGTGACGAGCAGGGTGATCCGGTGATCCGGCATCAGGTTCAGCGCGCGCAGCGCGCGCAGCGCCCAGAGCGCGTTGACGATGCCGCCCTTCATGTCGAACGCGCCCGGCCCGTAGAGCCGGCCGCCCTCGATGCGCACGGGCCGCTGCGCCACCGTGCCCAGATCCCAGACCGTGTCCATGTGGGTCAGCAGCAGCAAGCCCGTCCCGGCCGGCCCTGCGCCCCACCGGGCGCGGAGGTGGTTGCCTGCGCGCTCTTGCGCCTGGATATCGACCGCGGCCCCGAGCGCGCGCAGTTGTTCGGCCAGCACCGCGCCGAGCCGGTCGACGGCCGCCTTGTCGCTGGTGGGCGATTCCAGCTCGACGAGCTGTTGCACCCGATGCTTGACCCGAAAGCCGAGAAGACCGCGAAGGTCGTGGCGAAGGGCCTACCGGCCGGTCCGGGCGGCGCCATCGGTCAGGTCGTTCTGACCGCTGACGATGCGGCTGATTGGGCCAAAAAGGGCAAGAAGGTGATCCTTGTCCGCAATGAAACCTCCCCGGAAGACGTTCACGGCATGCACGTGGCCGAAGCCATCCTGACAGCCAAGGGCGGTATGACGTCTCATGCGGCGCTGGTAGCGCGCGGCTGGGGCAAGTGCTGCATCGTGGGATGCGGCGCACTACACATTGATGTGGCCGCCAAGAAGATAACGGTCGGCGACCGTGTGATTAAGGAAGGCGATTGGCTTTCGATGAACGGTTCGCGCGGCTTGGTGTACGACGGCAAGGTTCCAGTCGTCCCGGCTCAGCCTGAAAAGAATA
>MWBF01000163.1 GCA_002068935.1 Chloroflexi bacterium ADurb.Bin325 | reverse complement strand
CCGCGCCGCGCTCGCCAGCGTGAGCGAGGCGGTCGGCACGTAGATGACCGCGGCGGGCCGGAACGTTCGCAGCGCCGCGGCCAGCGCGCGCGAGCGCAGCAGCCGGTCCGCGGGCACGTTGACAAGCCCGACCTGTGGCCAGTCCGCGCCGCCGGCGGTCAGCAGCCGCACGTCGTGCCCCGCGTCGCGCAGCGCGGCCGCCAGGCTGAACGTCAGCTTCTTGATGCCCTCGTCCGGCGGCGGCGCGAGCCGCTCGCCGAAGACGGCCACACGCAGCGCGGCCTGTCTCATTGCGCCGCCCGATACGCGGCCAGATAGGCGTCCGTCACCCGATCCAGCCGGAAGCGCGCTTCGGCGGCCGCGCGCGCCGCGCGGCTCATGCGGCGATAGGTCGCGGCGTCGCCCAGCACATCGCAGAGCGCGGCCGCAAACGCCTCCGCATCCCCGACCGGCACGACGCGGCCCGTATGCCCGTCCTCCACGATGTAGCCCGCGCCGCCCGCGGCCGTCGTGACGACCGGGATGCCCGCGGCCAGCCCCTCGATTGCGGCCATCGGCGAGACCTCCTCGCGCGAGGAGAGCGCCACCAGCTCCGCCTGCCGGTAATGCTGACGCATCTCGGCCTGGCTCTGCACGCCGAGCAACGTCACGCGGTCCGCCAGCCCCAGCTCGCGACAGGCGGCCTGCACCTGCTGCACATAGGCCGCCTCGTTCGTACGGCCTGCGATGTGCAGGTGGAGCCGCGGCAGCGCGGGCAGCGCCAGCGCGAGGCCGCGGATCAGCGTCAGCGGGTCCTTGCGCGGGATGACCGACGCGGGCAGCAGGATGCGCCCCGGGACCGGCTCGCGCGCCAGGTCGAAGAGGTCGTCGGGCGCGGGGTTCTCGGTCAGATGCCAGCGCGCCTGCGTCCGCCCGGCGTAGCGCTCGCGGATGTACGGGCTGATGGCCGTGATCTCGCGCACGTCGGCCAGCGCGCGGCGCTCATAGAGCGCGGCCAGCGCAAAGGCCAGCCGGTTGAACAGGCCCGGGTTGTAGCGCGCCTCCTCGGCCAGCACGCCGTGGATCGTCCAGACCGGGCGATGGCCCGCGTCCAGCGCGGCCACCGCATAATTATGGCCGTGGGCGTTGACCACGTCGGGCCGGATGGCGGCAAGCTGCCGGGCGATCCGCCGCACGCCCGTGACCATGTTCGGCACGATGCGCTGCCGCGGCTGCGCCAGATAGTGCACCGTGACGTTGTCGGATGTAACCGTGCGATCCGCGGCGATGTCCGAATGGCAGTGGATCACATGGATGTCCAGGCCGGCGCGGCGGCGCAAACCCTCCACGAGCAGATAGGCCACCGCGCGGATGCCGCCCGAGATGCGCGCGGGGTCGTATGGGTAGAAGCTGACCAGCGCGATGCGCAGCGGCCGGGTCATTCCATGTCTCCGTCGGGCGCGCGGACCTGCCCTAGCTGGTCTTCGGCCGAGCCGGGGAACACGATCGGAGGCCGACCCCGGCGTCTGTCGGCCGGGCCTTCAGCCGCAGAAAGCCTCGCGTCGATGACCTGCCGGTAAACCGCCAGCGTCTTCTCCACCACCGGCCCCAGCCGGAAGCGGGCGTACGCGGCCGCGTGCCCGGCCTGGCCCATGCGCGCGGCGCGCGTCGGGTCGGCCAGGAGCGCGGCCAGCGCATCGGCCAGCGCGGCCCCATCGCGCGGGGGCACCACCAGCCCGGTCACGCCGTGCTCGACCATCGCCGCGCAGCCGCCGACATCGCTCGTGACCACGGGCCGGCCCGCGGCCATCGCCTCGGCGATGCTGACCGGCGCGGTCTCCTGCTCGCTCGCCAGCGCAAAGATGTCCGCCGCGGCGTACTCGGCGCGCACCTGCTCCGGCGGCAGCGCGCCGAGGAAGATCACGCGCGACGCGACGCCCAGCGCGGCCGCGCGGCCGCGACAGGCCGCGACATACTCCGGCGCGGAGTCCAGCTCGCCCGCCAGCGCCAGCGTCGCCCCGGGATGCGCCTGCGCGACGGTCGCAAACGCCTCGATCAGGGCCAGGATGCCCTTGCGCGGGATGATGCGCGCGACGCACAGGATCCGCTGCGCGCCCGGCGCGGGCCGCGCGGCGTCGGCAAAGAACGCATCCGCCACCGGATTCTCGATCAGGTGAAAGCGCGCGGCCGTCTTATGGCGGAACTCGGCCAGCACGTACGGGCTGATGGCGATGATCTCGCGCGCCGCGACCACGGCCCGGCCCTCGGCCCGCGCATCGATGAGCCAGCGCAGCCGCGTCGACCAGGGGATGCCCGGCCACGCCTGTTGCATCTCGCGGCGGATGATGCCGTGCAGCGTGACGACCGACGGCAGGCCCGTCTCCAGCGCGGCGCGCGCATAGACCCCCGCGATGTGCGCGTGAACGATGTCCGGCCGGAGCGCGCGCACCTGGTCGCGCAGCGCGGCGACGACCGCGCGCTGGCCGGTCAGCCGGCCGCCGCGCGGCCGCAGCACGCAGAAGAGCGAGAACCCCTCGCCCGCGGCCTGGAAGAGCCGCGGGATGCCGGGCAGCGCGGTGACGACGCTGACCTCCACGCCTTGCTGCTGCGCAAGCCCGATCGCCAGCGCCAGCACCACCGCCTCCACGCCGCCCGGCAGCGGCGGCCGGTCCGCAGGCGAGTTCGGATCGAGCGCGTAGGGGCCGAGCAACGCCACCTTCATTGCTGCGCCTCCCATGCCGTCCCCAGGATTGCGCCGGAGAGCGTGAAGAAGAGCATGTTCGCCAGCTGCGCGCCGAGCGCATCGAACGTGTTGGCGAACAACAGATAGCCGAACAGCGTGCCCAGCAGCACCGCGGGCCAGCCGCGCGCCTCCCCGCGCGCGGCCAGCCAGGCGCGCAGCGCATACCAGCCGATCAGGCCGAACAGCAGCAGCAGCGGCGCCAGGCCGACCAGCCCCGCGGAGGTCAGGACGTAGATGAACAGGTTATGCGGGGCCGCCGCGGGCAGGCCCAGCCCGCCCACCGGCCGCCAGCCCGCGGCGACGGCCGCGTCGCTGTAGCTGTCCAGCCCCAGGCCGAGCAGCGGCGCGCGGCGGGCGATCTCCAGGCCGACCTGCAACGCCTCGGCGCGGTAGGTGATCGAGCCTTCGGTTTGCAGCCGCTCGGTCAGCGCGCGCGTGTCGAACGCGCCGCTGGCGAGCAGCAGGCCCATCAGCAGCCCCGCGGGCATGAGCAGGAGCGCATACCGCCGCGCCTGGGACGCCAGCGCGATCAACACGGCCAGGCCAACTGCGGCCGCCAGCCAGCCCGCGCGCACATAGGTCAGCACCAGCCCGGCGAGCAGCGCGGCCAGCGCGGCCGCAAAGAAGAGCTGTCGCGCCGGCGTGCGCGCCCGCGCCGGCGCAAAGAAGGTCACAGGGGCCAGCACTGCCAGCGTGAAGGCCATGATCGCCGGCGCGCCGAAGAAGCTCATCACCTTGACCGAATAGAGGCCATAGGCCCAGTGGTACGGGATGGGCGACAGGACGCGCTGGCCGGTCAACTGCTCGCGCGCGGCCACCAGGCCCAACAGCGCGGCCAGCAGCGCCAGCGTCACGGCCAGCCGATCCAGCCCTCGCTCGCCCGCGAGCAGGTTGCGGGCGAAGAAGAAGCAGAGCAGCGGCAGCGCGACGGTGTCGAAGACGTTCTGCACGCCCCCGACGATGCCCAGCCGCGAGGCCGGCGTCGATAGCAGCATCCCCACGATAAAGAGCAGGCCGGCCCACTCGACGCCGGAGAGCCGGGCGAGACGCCTCCGCCCGATGGCGACCTGCGCCAGCAGCAGGAGGAACAGGAACAGCGCGGCCACGCGGTGCAGGCCCAGGTCGGGCAGCCCGCTGCCCATCGCCAGGTTGAACACCCGGCTGAACGGCGCGAGCGTCAGCCAGCCGAGCAGCCCCAGCGCCGGGTCGAGCGCCAGCCCGACGACCACCGCGGCCAGCCCGACGAGCGTCACCGCGCGGTCGGATCGCCCGGTCACGATCAGGTCGGCCAGCCGCGCGGCCAGCCCGACGCCGCCCGCCGCGCCCAGGAGATCGACGAACGGCCCGATGAGGCGGCCGCCGAGGCCGGCGCGCGGCGCTGCGTGCGACGACGGCCCGCTCACGCCGGCCCCCGGGAGCGGCCGCGCGGCGCGCTGCGCAGCATCTGCTCGATGAACTCCAGCAGGAAGGCCAGCAGCCCGCCCGCGACCAGGCTCAGGCCGCCGCCGAGCAGCGCCACCTGCACCGTGCGCGTGCTGACCTGGCTCTGCGGCGTGGTGGGCGGCTGGATGACCTGTAGATAGCCCACGTTCTCGCTCTGGCTCTGCTTCAGCCGCGCCTCGCGCACCTTGTCCGCCAGGAAGTCGCGCGAGTTCTGCTTCTCCTGGACCAGATCCTGCAACTGCTGGGCCTGGCCCGTGAGCGTGATGAGCGAGGTCAGGTTCGTCTGATGTTCGGCCAGCAGCGAGAACGAGGCCGCGGCGCGCTGCCGCTGGCCGGCGATCTCGACGCCGCGCTCAGCGATCTGCGCCTCCAGGGCGTCGACCCGCGCCTGCAGGCCGGCGGCCTCCGCGGCGTCGCGCTGGCTCCGCAGCTCCCTGACGACCGCCTCCAGCCGCTGCACCTCGATGTTGGCCTGCTCGCGCGCCGCGCTGAGCTGCCGGATGGCGTCCTGCTCGGCGACGATCTCGCGATCCAGGTACTCGAAGCCGGTGTCCAGCTTGAAGCGCAGCAGCCCCGCGCGCGCGTTCTCCAGCTCGCGTTCGGCCGCGTCGAGCTCCGCCTCCAGGAAGCGCCCGGCCGCGGCGGCCGGCCGCGCGCGGCTCTCGCGATACTGCTGGAGCGCCAGCTCGACCTGTTTGACGAGGATGCGCTCCGCGTCCTCCGGCGTCCCCGCGGTCGCGGACACGGTGATGATGTCGCCCGACGGGTCGCGCTCGACCGCCAGGCCGTCGAGGAGCTGGCGCGCGGTTATGCGGATGCCGGTCTCGGACAGCGTGCGCTGCGCGATGCCCGCGCTGCGCACCACGTTCGTAAACTGGAAGACGATCTGGGCGATCGCATCCGCGGACGAGACGGTGTTCTGCCGCGCAAAGAGCGTGACCTCCTCGGACTCCAGCGGCATGACCTGCAAGACGGTCGAGGATGCGTATGCGGGCGGCATGCGCCAGGCGCGCACCAGGATGACTACCATCGTGACCGCAAACAGCAGCAGGATCAGCCACAGCCGCTTGCGCAACACCGCCAGATAGGTCCACACACTTGTTTCCATCATATGCTCGTACTTCGCTGACGTCGGCGCAGCACATCGGCGTACAGCGCCAGGTTTGCGGCCGCCGCCTGCGCCCAGCCGTGCCGGGCCAGCAGGGTGGGCCGCAGCGTGGCCGACAGCGGGCTGGCGAGCGCCGCGTGCACGGTCGTGCGGATGGATGCCGGGTCATACGGATCGCAGTACCAGGCATCGCCGCCCAGGATCTCGGACAGGCCGGAGACCGCGGTCGAGATGACGCGCGTCCCGCTGGCCCCCGCCTCCAGGCTCGTCAGGCCGGGCTGCTCCACCCAGCTCGGCAGGATGTGCGCGGCCGCATTCGCATAGAGCAGCGGCAGCTCAGCCTCCGGCAGCCACTCGATGAAGTGGACGCCGCCGCGTTGCGCGCCGAGCGCCCGACAGCGGTCGCCGTAGCCCGCGGCGTAGTAGGGCGAGTCCCTGCCCACGAAGACCAGCGGGATGCGCTCGTCGTACAGCGCCTGGATGACGGCCAACTGGTTCTTCTTCTCCTCGAGCCGCGCGACCTGCGCCACGTAGCCCGTCGGCAGGCCGTACCGCGCGCGGAAGGCCGCCAGTTCGGCCTCGCCGAATGTGCGGCCGTACAGCTCCGCGTCGATGCCCAGCGGGCTGAGACACATCGCGCGGCGCACGTCCGCCGGCAGGCGAAAGTGTCCGGCCAGCCAGCCGTTCTCCCACTGGCTCGTCGTCGCGATGACATCCGCCGCGCGCAGCGCGGCGCGCATCCGCCGCCAGCCCGACTGATAAGGCAGCCGGGCTGTCTGCCATGCACGGTAGAGCCGCCAGGCGACCGGCTTGCCCAGCCGTCGCGCCAGCGCGCGCCAGCGGGGGACCGTGACCGCGGCCCGCTCGAACCAATCGCGGAAGTCGCTGTAGTAGAGCGGCGAGAAGACGACCGCCGCGCAACCGCGCGCGGCTGCGCTCCCACTCGCCGGCAACGGCGAAGCACCCTGAGCGGGGGGCCAAGCTGCGCTTGGCCCGGAGTCGAAGGGGCGGCCGACTGGCTCACATCCTTCGACTGCAGCCGCCGTCTGCGGCGGCCTCCGCTCAGGATGCCTGCGCTCCCAGCGTGCAGCATCGCCGCCCTGCGCCCAGGCGATCATCGCCTCCGCGTGATCCACCGGCGCCAGCGCAAAGATGTGCAGCAGGTCGAACTCGCGCGCCGGCGGCATCTCGTCCATCCGCCCCACAACCACGTCGACGCCCTGGGCGCACATGGCCGCGCTGAGCTTGCGCATGACGACCGTGTCGCCGCCGAAGACCCGGTCCGCGTCCGGGCGGAGGATCATCGCAATGCGCATGCTGCGACCTCCGCCCGCTCATGCAAAGGGCGCCAAGACCTGGAATTCCAACCCATCTTTGATAATTTGGCGGCGGCGCATCCTGGGCGGAGGGCGTCACGGCCAGGCCGGGCCTGGCACAGGGACGACCGCAATCGAAGGAGCGCCACCTGTGTGTCTGTCCGGCTCCTTCGACTACGCCTCACCCTCCGGGCGAGGTTCCGCTCAGGACGCCTGGCCGGACGTGGCAGCAGATCACGCATCGGACGCCGCCGCTCGTTCGAGCGCCTCGGCCAGATAGCCCGACAGGGTCTCGACGCGGGCATCCCACGTGTGCGGCGCGACCGCGCGGCGGCGGGCCGCGATCGCCTCCGCGGAGGCGGCCGCAAGCTGCCGCACGATCGCCGCCTCCCACGCATCCGCGGTGTCCGCCAGCGCGAGCACGTCGGCAAACTGCCGCGCGCCCGGCACATCGGCCGCGACCACCGGCAGGCCCGCGGCCAGATACTCGTAGATCTTCAGCGGGCTGGCGTGGATCGTCTCCTGTGTGACCCGGTACGGGGCCAGCCCCACGTCGAACCGGCGCACATAATCGGCCACGCGCTCCGCGGGCACGGGCGGCAGCAACCTGACGTTGGGCCGCGCGACCAGCCGATCCAGCAGCTCCCCGCACCCGCTGCGCGAGACCGCGCCGATCAGAACCAGCGTCCATTCGGGATGGCGCGCGGCCAGCTCGTCCAACAGCGCCAGATCCAACCGGACGCTGACCAGCCCCACGTAGCCGAGCAGCGGCCGCGACAGGCCCAGCAGCTCCGCCGCGGGGCCGAGCGGCCGATCATCCGCATACGGCCGCGGGTCCACCGCGTTCGGCAGCAGGCGGAACTTCGGGTTGCATCCGCCCTGCGGGAGGCCGCCCTTCGTCTGCATCAGCTCCGGCGACACGGCGATCACGAGGTCGGCCCAGTCGATCAGCGCCCGCTCCAGCCTGGCCCAGCGCGGCCGCTGCGCCGCCGGCAGATCGTGATAGCCCAGGTAGTCGTCGACGATGTGGTAGACGCGCAGCCGCGCGGGCAGGTCGTCGCGCGCATCGAACTGCGTCGGCGTCGAGATCCAGACGATGGGCCGGCGCACCCCGGCCGCGGCCAGGTCGCGGCGCAGCGCGGCCCGCCTCAGCCAGTGACATGCGGCGCGGACGGGCGGCGGCCCGCCCAGCGGCGCATAGCGCGGCGCGCGGTACGTCCACAGGCCGGGCAGCGCGGGCGACAGGCCGCGGTCGCGCCACAGATCCGCGGCGTGCAGCTCGCCCGTGCGCAGCCCGCCGATGACCTGCTCGATATAGGGCCGCGGCTCGATATAGACGACCTGGCCGCCGCGCGCCAGCCGCGACAGAAGCTGGTGGCGGTTGCGCCACATGCCCTGCCACGGCTCGGGGCCGTAGTACACAAAACTCTCGCCGCGAATCATCGAACCTTCAAC
>MWBF01000162.1 GCA_002068935.1 Chloroflexi bacterium ADurb.Bin325 | reverse complement strand
GCATAGGACGTCTTGGCCGCGCGGCGCACCGCCGCCACCCAGACGCACTCCATCTCGGGCTTGACCTCGCAGTGGCCGTTCAGCCGCACACCGCCGCAGGGGCCGTTGCGTAGCTGCTTCGGGCAGTTCATGGGGCAGGTCATGCCCGTATAGTGCAAGACGCACTGGGCGCAATCCTGGCAGTTGAACAGCGGGTGTTTGACCAGTTCCTCCGGCGGCTTGACGATGCGCGAGGAACGCTCCATGCCGACGCGCGCAAAGAGCGGCCGCATCTGCACGAGCACCTTCTCGGTCAACTTCCAGGCCCACACCAGCGGCGTGGGCCGATCCTGGATATAGCTGCGTAGTGACATCTATGTGGCTCCTCGGCTATTGAAGGCGAGAACTGCGCCGGCATGCTCGCCTGGCGGCTATGCGCCAATGCCATGCTGTAGTTTATACCCACGCACCGTATTTTTCAAGAGCATGGCGATGGTCATCGGGCCAACGCCGCCGGGGACGGGCGTGATCGCGCCGGCGACCTCGACCGCCTCGGCAAAGCAGACATCGCCGACGAGCCGGAACCCGCTCTTCTTGGAGGGGTCTTCGATCCGGTTGATGCCGACGTCGATGACCGCCGCGCCCGGCTTGATCCAGTCCCCGCGCACGAATTCGGCCCTGCCGATCGCGGCCACGACGATGTCCGCGCGGCGCACGATATCCGGCAGGTTCCGGGTCCGGCTGTGGCAGATGGTCACGGTGGCGTCGGCGTTGTTGAGCAGCGCGGCGACCGGGATGCCCACGATGTTGCTGCGCCCCACGACGACCGCATCCGCGCCCGCGATGGGAATGCCGGAGCGGACGAGCAGCTCGATGCAGCCGGCGGGCGTGCAGGGGATGAACTGCGGGACGCGGCCCTTCATCACCAGCTGGCCGATGTTCATGGGGTGGAACCCGTCCACATCCTTGTCCAGGCTGATGAGATCCAGCACGGCCTGCTCGTTCAGCCCCTTCGGCAGCGGCAGTTGGACGAGGATGCCGTTGATGGCCGGGTCCGCGTTGAGCGCGCGTACCAGCGCCTCGACCTCCTCCTGCGTCGCCGTCGCCGGCAGCCGATGGGTCACGGAGCCCATGCCCGCGGCCTCGCACGCCTTGCCCTTCGAGTTGACATAGGTCTGCGAGGCCGGGTTATCGCCGACCAGCACCGCGGCCAGCGTGGGCGCTGTGCCGAACTGTTTCTTCAGCGCGGCCGTCTCGTCCGCGGCCTCCTGACGGACGGCCTCGGCGATCGCCTTGCCGTCGATGATCTTGGCAGTCATGCCTGCTCCTTCCTGCTTCCTGATACGCCTGCGTGCTTCTTGATCGCGCAGGCCCACATAGTGTCACGCTCCCGGCGGAGACGGGATGAAGTCCGTCTCCATCATGGTTTCGGTCAGCCGCCGGGCGCGCAGGATCATGTCCGCGGCCTGGCCGAACAGCTCATCCTCGGTCAGGGAGAGCCGGGCAACGCCCTGTTCCTGCGCCTTCATGCCGACCGCGACCGCCTCGCGCGCATACACCTCCCAGTCGGTCATCGGGGGCAGGATGCACTCCGGGTTCAGGCCCCCGTCCGGCGCGGCGGCCGCGAGCGCCTGCGCGGCCGCGATGCACATCTCGTCCGTGATGGTGGTCGCCCGCACGTCGAGCGCGCCGCGGAAGATGCCGGGGAAGCCCAGCGAGTTGTTGACCTGGTTCGGAAAGTCCGAGCGGCCGGTCGCGACGATGCGCGCGCCCGCCGCGGCCGCCTCCCAGGGCCAGATCTCGGGCACGGGATTGGCGCAGGCGAACACGATGGCGTCGTGGGCCATCTCCCGCACCCACTCCGCGGGCAGCGTGCCGGGGCCGGGCTGGCTCAGCGCGATGCAGACATCCGCGCCGATGAGCGCCTCCGCGGCGCTGCCCTCGTTGCCCGCCGCGTTGGTAATCTGACACAGCTTCCACTTCTCGGCAAAGCGCTCGCGGTCGCTGAAGATGTCCGTCCGCTGCTCGTTGAGGATGCCGCAGCTATCCACGACGATGCATTTGGCCGGGTCGACGCCGATGGCGAAGCAGAGCCGCGTGATGGCGACGATGGATGCGCCGCAGCCGAGGAACACGATCTTCACTTCGTCGAGCGCCTTGCCCACGATCTTGAGCGCGTTGAGCAGCGCGGCCACCGTCACGCACGCGGTGCCCTGCTGGTCATCGTGCCAGACGGGGATCTCGGCCCGCTCGCGGAGCGTGTCCAGGATGCGGAAGCACTTTGGCTGCGCGATATCCTCCAGGTTGACCCCGCCGAACGCCGGCTGCAACAGCAGGACGGTGCGGATGATCTCGTCGGGGTCCTTGGTGTCCAGCATGATCGGGACCGCGTCGACGCCGCCCAGATACTTGAAGAGCAACGCCTTGCCCTCCATGACGGGCAGCCCGGCCTTCGGCCCGATATCGCCCAGCCCCAGCACGCGGGTGCCGTCGGAGACGACCGCGATGGTGTTCCACTTGTTGGTGTGCTCGTAGACCAGCTCCGGGTCGCGCTCGATGGCCCGGCACGGCGCGGCGACGCCCGGAGTATACCAGATGGCGAAATCATCGAGCGAACGGATGCATGCCTTCGGGACAACTTCGATCTTGCCCCGATAGAACGGGTGCAGGCGCATGGCGTCGACAGAGGGCTTCTGCGCGCGCGCCAGCAGCTCCTGCACGTTCGAGGGATCCCCGATACGGGCATCTTTGGCCGTCAACATGATGGACCTCCCTCGGGCTAGAGGGCAGGCGACGGACGAGAGGCCGCCGGCCGCGGGCCGGCAACCTTCCGCCTATCCGCCGCCATCATACCCGCAAGTACGAATCTGCGTAAATCACCTTGTCCAGCAGAATCTGGACCGTCTTCCAGATGGCGACCTGCTCCGGGTCGGAGAAGTCGACCTGTTCCGCCGAGAGCTCTTCCTGCGCGGCGACGGCGTCGTGCAGCGCCAGGAGCAGGCGGCTGACGGGCGTGCTCTCGTCGCGCTGCTCGACGATGCGGATGAACTCGTTTTGTTGGGCGTCCAGCGGGTCGGCGATCATCGTATCGAGGCCCGCGCCCATCAACATGACGCAGTAGACGCGGTTGAGGAGCGGGCGCATCTCGTGGGGCACCGCGTTCGAGACGTTGCTGAGCCCCACCTGCACGTCCGCGCCCGTCACCTTGAGGATGCGGACGGCCTCGATGCACTCCGGCACGTATTGCTGACAGCCGCTCACGGTCAACACCAGCGGATCGATGAGCAGGTCCTCCAGCGGCATGCCCAGCTCCTCCCAGCGCGGGATGAGCTGCTCCAGCGCGATGTTGACCCGCTCCTCCGCGCTCACCGGGATGCCTTCCGAGCGCATGGTCAGCGCGATCAGCTTGGTGTTGTAGCGGGCCGCGACCAGCGGCACGTTCTCCAGGCGCTCCGGCTCCGCGGAGGTGGAGTTGATGATCGGCTGTCGCCGGGCGACCTCGCAGGCGGCCTCGATCGCGGCCAGGTTGGTGGTGTCCAGGCAGAGCGGCACATCCACCACCTCCTGCACGGTCTGCACCAGCCAGGGCAGCAGGCGGACGCCGTTCTTCTTTTGCGGCCCGATGTTCAAATCCACGGCCCAGGCGCCCGCCTCGACCTGACGTCGCGCCGAATCCTGGAAGAAGGCGCGGGCGCGCGCCAGCAGCGCATCGCGTTCCGCGTCCGTCAGGCCCTCTTTGGTCCATGCATCGACTGCATACCCCACGGCTTCCTTGACCCTGGGTGACAGGATATGGATGTTCTCGCCGATGATGCGCATGTCTTCCTCCTCGCTGGTTGTCTAAACGTACTGCAGGGCTTCCCGGGCCTCTTTGCGCACGACGTAGGCGCGATCCCAGGCGAACTGATCGTCCTCGCCCAGCAGATGGCGGCATGTCTCGGCCAGGGCGGTGCATTCGTCGTGCGTCAGGTGGCCGTATTTCGCCAGCTTGCCCAGGCTGCGCACCGCCTTCGCGCGGATCGCCGGGCTGGTGTCCGCCAGATTCGCCTGGAGCTGTGCGATGGCCTTCTCGCGCAGCTCCGCGGGCAGCCGGCCGGCCGGGATGGACTCGGCGAACTTGCCCAGCGCGCGGGTCGCGCTGTCGCGCAGCTCCGCCTCGGGCGCGGCCGCCGCCTCCAGCGCCACGGGCAGCGCATCGAGGATCTGCGGCGACTTGATCTTGCCGAGCGCATAGAGGATGAACGCGCGGCAGGAGGCCTCCGGGCACGCCTGGTGATATTCGGCGACCAGCGGCGCGACCGCGTCCGCGCCCATCCGGCCCAGCGCCTGCGCCATCGCCATCTGCGCCTTCACATCGCTGGCCTCGAGGTTCTGAATCAGGATCGGGATGGCCCACTTGTCGAAGCCGCCGATGAGCGCGAGCGCGTCCTCCAGCGCGGGGACCAGGTCGGGCCGATCCAGCGGGTCGATATAGAACAGCGCCAGGATCATCTCGAGGAACCGGCCCCCCTCCTCCTCGGTCATGCCGTGTATGTGCGCGCGGATGGTTTCCAGCCCGCGCTCGACATCGTCAGCCCTTGCGCTGGCGAGCAGGTTTCCGATTGAGCGGTAGAGCTCCTCTTGCATTACGTCCTCCTTGTCGGTCAAGGACTGATGGTCAACACCTTTGCGCCCCGGATTCGCCGCGCCTTGAGCTCGGCCAGGGCCTGATTGGCCGCCTCCAGCTCGTACTCCTGCACCTCGGGCCGGATCGGGATCTCCGCGGCCAGCGCCAGAAACTCGCTCACATCCCGGCGGGCCACGTTGGCGACGCTCTTGATCTCCTTCTCCAGCCACAGGTGGGCGGGGTAGTCGATCTGCAACAGCGCGTCCCGGTCGCGATCCTCCTTGCGGATCGCGTTGATGACCAGGCGGCCGCCCGGCGCCAGGTTGCGCAGCGCCGCGACGACCGGCGTCCAGGCCGGCGTCGTGTCGATGATGGCGTCCAGCGGGATCGGGCTGGGGTCGTCGGTATGGCCGGCCCACGCGGCCCCCAGCTCCCGCGCAAAGGCCTGTTCCGCCTCGGTGCGGGAGAAGACATAGACCGGCGTGTGCGGGTAGCGCTGCTGCGCCATCTTCAGCACCAGGTGTCCGGAGGCGCCGAAGCCGGTCAGCCCCAACGCCTGCCCATCGCGCAGCCCCGTCAGCCGCAGCGAGCGGTAGCCGACGGCCCCCGCGCAGAGCAGCGGCGCGGCCTGCGCATCGGTGAACACGTCCGGGATGCGGTAGGCGAAGGCCTCCGGCACGACCATATACTCGGCATAGCCGCCGTGCGCATCGCGGCCCGTCGCGCGAAACTGCGGGCAGAGGTTCTCCTGGCCGCTGAGACACCACTGACATGCGCCGCACGCCGAATAGATCCACGCAACGCCGGCCCGCTCGCCGACCGCAAATGCGCTCGCGCCGGGGCCGCGCTCGGCCACGCGGCCGACGACCTGATGGCCCAGGACGATGGGCAGGCACGGCGGCGGCGTGCGGCCCTCGATCTCGTCCAGCTCCGTGTGGCAGACGCCGCAGGCCGCCACGCGCAGCAGGAGCTCACCCGGCCCCGGCCGCGGGGTAGGCAGCTCGACGCGCTGCAACGGCTCCGGGTTGTCCGCGAGCTGGGTGATGGCGGGAAGGATCATCGCGCGCATATGGCCTGCCTCGGCTTTCGATTTGGAACCGATTCAAATCTCGAAAGACCGTTATCCCACCAACTGTCGCGCGACCTCCGCGACCGCCCGGCTGATGAGCGCATCATCCGGCAGCTCGACCAGCGCGCGGCCCTGGCTGTCGTACTCCGTGATCAGCGGGTCGTAGGGCAGCGCGGCAAGCAGCGGCACGCCCATGTTCTCGATCCGGGCGCGCAGCGCGGGCGACAGCTCCCCCTGCACCCGGTTGACGATGAGGTGCGTGTTGCGCACCTGGATCTCCAGGGCCTTGCGCAGCTCGACCATCGACTCCGCCGCGACCATGCCGCGCAGGCTGGCGTCGCTGATGAGGATCAGATGATCGACATCGCGCGTCGTGCGCCGGCTCAGGTGCTCCATGCCGGCCTCGTTGTCCATCACCACCCAGTCGTAGCCGCGGTTGATGCCGTCCATGATGCCGCGCAACATGTGGTTCGCCGCGCAATAACACCCCTGGCCCTCGGGCCGGCCCATCGCCAGCAGGTCGAAATCATCGCCCTCCTCGACGGCCATGCGCACCGCGTAGTCCAGGAAGTCCTGCCGCGTCTGGCCGGGCGCGACGCCCGTGCGCGCATCCTCGCGGATGTCGCCGACGGTCTGCGTCAGGTTCATGCCGAGCACGAGATGCAGGTTGCTGGACGGGTCGGCGTCGATTGCCAGGATCTTGCCGCCCTTGTGGGCCACCAGATAGCGGATCAGCAGGCCGCAGAACGTGGTCTTGCCCGTCCCGCCCTTGCCGGCGACCGCGATAGTCATCGTCATCAGAACAGTTCCCCCGGTTGATGATTGTGAACCTATCCGAAAGTTGCTCTGGCCGGTCTCCGACCGAGCCTGGGGCACGGTCAGTGACCGGCCCCAGCAGGTTTTCGGATAGACACGTATTCTACCATCGCCCTCCCTCAGCCCGACAAGATAGCCTGCACCGAGGGGAATTGGGTCACATCCGTGTGCGGCAGAAAGAGCGCGGAAGTGAAGGCGTCGTAGAAGCTGTTGTCCGCCGATAGCTCCAGATAGGTCATCGTGCGCGCCACGTCCGCCAGGTGTGCGCGCACATCGCGGCGCAGCAGCGCCATATACGCCCCGCGGATCGAGGTGTTGCCCAGGAAGCGGAAGCGATCCCACGGGGAGGCGCTGCCCGGCGGCGCCGGCAGGTCGGGCAGCAGGCCGATCTGGACAGCCTTCTCGACGTTGATGTACTGGCCGAACGAGCCGCCGATTAACATCTGCGAGACATCGGCCAGCTCCACGCCGACGCTCTGCGCCATGACCGTGAACCCGGCATAGATGGCTGCCTTTGCCCGCATGAGGTTGTCGATGTCTATCTTGGTGAGGACGATATCGCGGCCGTGCGCGGTCTCGCTGCCCCACGCGACGACGTATTCGGGCCCATGTTCGCCCTCGCGGATGCGCGGGGAGCGGCCCAGCCGGAGATTGCCGGCCTTGTCCACGACGCCGGTCACGAACATCTCGGCCAGCAGCCCCAGCAGTCCGGAGCCGCAGATGCCCCTGGGCTTCTCGCCCTCGCGGCCGATGACGCGGTAGGCCGGCTCCAGCGTGTCGTTGTTGATCCAGACCTCTTCGATGGCGCCCGCGGTGGCGCGCATACCGTGCTCGACGCCGCCGCCCTCGAAGGCCGGCCCCGCGGAGCAGGCGCACGTGACGAGCCAGTCGGCGTTGCCCAGCACGGTCTCGCCGTTCGTGCCCACATCGATGAACAGCGTCAGCTCGGCGGCCTCGTCCATGTCCGTGCTGAGCACGCCCGCGCTGATGTCCGCGCCCACGTAGCTCGCCACGCCAGGCAGACAATCGACCAGCGCCTGCGGGTGCGCGGCCAGCCCCAGCTCCGCCGCGGCCAGCGTCGGCGCATGGTTGACGGCCGGGATGAAGGGCGCCAGGCGGATCTGGTCGGGCGGGATGCTCAGCAGCAGGTGCATCATCGTCGGGTTGGCCGCGATGGTCAGCTTGAAGATATCCGCGGGCGCGGCGTCGACCTGCCGACAGGCGGCCTCCAGGAGCCGGTTGATGGTGCCGACCACGAGGCCCTGTAGCTCCGCCAGGTTGCCCGGCTTGCGCGCATAGATGATGCGCGAGATGACGTCCTCCCCGCGCGCGATCTGGCCGTTATAGTCGCTGGCCTGGGCCACTACCTTGCCGCTCTGCAGATCCACCAGCCAGACGGTGACGGTGGTCGTGCCGATATCGACCGCCGCGCCGAGGTTCCGGTCGGTCCGATCGCCGGGCAGCAGGGCCAGGACCTGGGGCGGGCCGTCCGGCTGATCCCATGTGTCCAGCGCCACGACCGCGGTGACCTCCCACGGCGTATCGGCCGCGGCCGCGGCCGTCGCGTCAACCTCGGTCGCAGGCTCGTCCGCGGCC
>MWBF01000161.1 GCA_002068935.1 Chloroflexi bacterium ADurb.Bin325 | reverse complement strand
CGCCCCTTCGACTGCGTGCGTCGCTGCGTGACGCCGGGCATCACCACGTGATGCCGTGCGCTCAGGGCGCTTCCGACATTTTCATCCTGGACGGTGGCCCAGAGGCCATGCCCACTCCTGCGAATCCTGTCCAAGGCGCGGCCTGCATCTCCCGCGCCATCCTCCGCCGTCACGCCTTCAGCGCGCCCGCGGTCACGCCCTGGATGTAGTACTTCATGCCGAACGTGAACAGGATCAGCAGCGGCACGACGGAGACCGCATAGCCGGCCATCTGGCCGCCGATATCCACCACGCCCCACTGGTTCACGAACTGGCGCAGGCCGACGCCGACCACCTGGTAGTCGGGGTTCGTGATCGTGACCAGCGGCCAGATAAAGTCGTTGTAGACGCCGACGAAGTGCATGATCGCCAGCGTGATCAGGATCGGGAAGCTGAGCGGAAGCGCGACACGCCAGTAGAGCGACAGCTCGCCCGCGCCGTCGATGCGGCCCGCCTCGAACAGCTCCTGCGGCAGCGTCGAGAGGAAGCTGCGGCACAGCAGGATGCCGAAGACCTGTCCGCCCGCGGTCCACGGCAGGATCAGCGCCCACGGGGTGTCGATCAGCCCCAACTGGCGCACCAGGACGAACGACGGAATCAGCGTCAGCACGCCGGGGATCATCATCAGGGCCAGGATCGCCATGTAGATGATCTCCTTGCCGGGGAAGCGATGCCGCGCAAACACATAGCCCGTCAGCGAAGAGAGCAGGATCACCGCGGCCACCGACACCGAGCCGAACAGCAGCGAGTTGTAGATGTACGTGCGCATGCCCTGCCAGCCCATCAGGTAGTTGTCCCAGAGGGGCGGGTCGGGCCAGGCCCAGAACTGCGTGAAGATCTGGCCCCGGTTCTTGAGCGAGGTGATCAGCATGAACAGCACCGGCACCAGGGTCAGGAAGAGCAGGAACAGCAGCACGAGGACCAGCGCACCGTGCGCGCAGCCGCCCCAGGATGCCCCGCACGCCCGCGCCGTCTCGGGCCTGTGTCGCCGTAGAATGAACTGAATCCGCCATGAGTTGCCTCACATCAACAGGTCGTCCCGACCTCTACGCCTGAAACTCGGTAGCCGAGCGGACAAACTTCAGGTTGATGATGGTGCCGACCATGATGACCAGGAAGAGCACCGTGCCGATGGCCGAGGCCAGGCCAAAGTTGTTGAAACGCATCGCCTGATAGTAGAGCTCCAGCGCGGGCGTGTAGGTGGCGTTGTAGGGCCCGCCCTCGGTGGTCAGGAACACGATGCTGAACTCCTGCATGCCGCCGATGAAGCCGAGCACCAGCAGCAGCTTGATCTGGCCCATCAGCAGCGGCAGGTCGATCGTCCAGAAGCGCCGCCAGCCGCTCGCGCCGTCCACCTTGGCCGCGTCGAACAGCTCCGTGGGGATCGAGATCAGCCCGCCGTAGTAGAGCAGGAGCGCAAACGCGCCGACCCACGGGAAGCCGATGAAGACGATGGACCAGATGGCCGTCTGCGGGTCGCCCAGCCAGGCCTGCGGCGTCTTCATGTTCATCAGGCCAACGGCCGCCAGCAGGTTGTTGAGCAGGCCGATGTTCGGGTCGAAGATGTTGCGCCAGATCAGGATGATGGCGACGCCGGGCACGATGATCGGGAAGATGAAGAGCGAACGGAGCCAGTACTGCACTCGCGACGAGCGCAGATGGAAGAGCAGCTCCGCGACCAGCAGCGGCATGGTCAGCGTCTTGATATAGCCCGTGACGATCAGGATGACGGCGTTGACCACGCCCTGGCGGAGGAACTGGTTGTAGAGGATCGCCTCGAAGTTCGCCAGCCCCACCCACTTTGTCGGCAGGCCGGGGTTCCACTTGGTAAAGGAGTGGAACAGGCCGGAGAAGGCCGGATAATAATTGAAGATGAGCAGCAGCCCGACGGTCGGGACCAGCAGCAGATAGGACAGCCGCGCGCGCCAGATCTCGCGCAGCAGCCGACGCGGCCCCGCGCCCTGCTTCTCCCAGACCTGCTGGCCGGTCGCTGTCTTGCCCAGCCACAGCACGAGCGCCGCGATAGCCGCGATGACCGCCAGCGGGATCAGGATCATCCGCAGCCGCGCCTGCGCCTGGCTGGTCGCGTACCCGGCCGCGGACTGGCCGGTGCTGAAGCCGTAGACCCGGCCGTCCTCCGAGCCGGCGACCAACGTGCCGCCGTCCGTGGAGAGCGCGACCGCAAAGACGATGCCGCCCGTCCCGAACTTGCTCTTGACCGCGCCGGTCTCGTCCACCAGATAAACATTGTCGTCGCGCGAGCCGAACGCGGAAAGCTGGCCGTCGCCGGTCGTCGCAGCGGACTGCATCTTATCGCCCGCGGCGATGCTCCAGAGGATGCTGTTCTTGGCGCCCGCAGGAATCTCTGCGGCCAGGCCATAGCCCTGAGATTGCTCGTCGCCCGTCACGATAAAAGAGCCATCGTTCGACATGGCCAGGCCGCGCACGACGCCCTTCAACTGCTGCCGCCAGATTTCGACGCCCTGGCGGTCATAGTAGTAGACGCGCGCATCGCGCAGGCCCACCGCGGCATGCTGGCCGTCGCCGGCAATCGCGACCGCGGTCGGGATCACGGTATACGTGGCCTCCCACAGAGGGTTGCCGTCGCCATCGAAGAACCAGGCCTGCTTGGCGCGATCCGGGATAACGCCGACCCACGAGCCGTCGCCGGCAATCGCCGCGCCGGTCAGCACGTAGTCGAAATCCTTCTGCCAGAGGACGTTGCCGTCGCCGTCCAGCATATAGGCCACGCGGTTCTCGGCCGCGGCGATGATGCGGCTGCCATCCTGCGTGATGTCCAGGCCGTACACCGTGCCGCCCGCATCGAACTGCCAGACCTCCTTGCCGTTCGGGTCGAGCCGATAGATCTTGCCGTCGCGCGAGCCGATGACGATGACCTGGCCGTCGGCGGAGAGGGCCGCGGAATGGACGTATCCCCCCGTCGCAAACTGCCAGGACGGGGATTGCGCCTGCGCTGCAACGGGCAGGAGCAGGACGCCCACGAGCAGGAGCAGCCCCAAAACCCGCGCCCTGGACATGGCTTGATTGGCACGCATGATTTCCACCTGAATAAAAATAAGTGCCTATTCGGAAATCGGCTGGGATTTGCCTCACCCCCTCGGCTCCCCCTCTCCTGACGGGCAAGCCCTCGGCTCGTCCGTCAGGAGAGGGGGATGGGGGGTGAGGTCAGCCCCGGCGTTTTTCCGACAGAGGCTTACTTGTTGACCGGCTTCTTCTCCGGATTCTGCATATCCTCCGGGGTCAGCTTCGCCGTATCCAGCATACCCTGCCACAGATCGGGCCGGCGGAGCACCTCATTGTAGTTCTTGATGTAGGTGTCCAGGTCGATCTGGTCGGTGAAGTACTGCTGGGCCAGGTTGACCCACTCGCGCACCATCGGCTGGTAGTCGCCGATGCCGCGGGAGAAGCCGCTGCCCGCGGTCGTCTTCTCGGTGTTGCCGACCGGCTTCAGGTTCTCGAACTTAGCAGCTATCTCGGGCGGCAGCGCTGCGCCCTTCACGATGGACGGCCCGGTGATGCCGCCGTTGGGGTTGTCCGGGTCGATCTTGTTCTGGAGATAGATGGCCCACCCCTCCGGGCTGGTCACGAACATCATGAAGTCGATCTCAAGGTCGTTCTGCGCCGCATCCTTGACGGGCACGCTCCAGAAGCCGACCGGCCACTCGATCGTGCGCTGCCACGGGCACTGCGCCTCTTCCACCGTCATCTTCGGGTTGTCAAACGTGCCGAACGGGAAGGGCTTGACGCCCGCATACGACGGATCGGGGGTCGGAGTCGGCGTGCCTTCGCCCGCGCTGAAGAACTTGCCGCTCGCCAGGTTGCTGATGTCCTTCTCGATGTTGGCGATGGTCCAGCCGCCGTCCAGCCAGAACAGACACTTGCCGGAGAGGAACAGGGAGTAGGCCGTCTGGCCGTTGACGCCGGTCCAGCCGGGCGGCAGGTTCGCGGGCTGGAGGACTCTCTTGAACTCCTGCATCAGCGCGCGGTATTCCGGATCCTGCGGGCCGATCTTGCCGTCCTCGAAGGCCAGCAGCCAGCGCACATAGTTCTGGTGCACCTTGTCCGCGTCGTCGTAGTGCGGGTCCTCGGCCCAGTTGGCCTCGGGGAACTTGTCGTCCACGCCCTTCTCGAAGCACCAGTCGCCTTCCTGGCAGCGGCTCAGCTCCCACTTCTCAGGCGTGCAGTAGAAGCCGTCCTGGTACATGCGGGCCAGCCAGCCGATGCGCATCTCCCAGAACTCCTGGAAGTCGCCGCCGATGCAGAACGGGATCACATCCTCGCCCTGGGCCTTCTCCATCCAGCCGGCCATCTCGTCCCAGGTCTTCGGCGCCTCGGTCATGCCGATCTTGTCCGCGATATCCTGGTTGTAGAACCAGATGATCTTGACCATCTCGAGGCTCAGATGGTAGAGCTCGCCGGTGGTCGCATCGCGGGAGAGCGCCATGACGCTCTGGTCGAAGCTGTCGCGCCAGGGCTTGTTGTCGTTATAGGGGTTGTCGCGGTCGAGATAGTCCTCGAGGTTGACGAACTTCTTGGCCGACATCAGATCCGCCACCACGTTCCCGTTGACCCAGGAGGGCCGCGGGGTGCCGCCGGCGAACTGCGTGCGGATCCAGTCCTGGTAGCCCTCGGAGGGCTTCAGCTCGACCGAGCACTTCGCGTTCGGGTTCTTGGCGGTGTACGCATCGCACAGCGCCTGCCAGGTCTGCGTATCCTGGCCCTGGAGGCTGACGACCACCTCGCCAGAGAGCCCTTCCTCCTCCGCCGGCGCGGGAGTGGCCTCCGCGACCGGTTCCTCGGCGGGCTTCTCGGCCGGGGCGGGCGCCTCAGCGGGCGCGGGCTCCTCGGCCGCCGGCGCTTCGGCCGGCGCGACCGGCGCAGGGGCCGGCTGCGCGGCGGGCGCGCACGCGGCCAACAGCATGGACAGGACGACTGTCAACGCCAACAGCGTCCAGATCGACTTATGTGTCTTCATTGAAACACTCCTCCTCAAGGTGTTGCGGTGTGAGGTTGAAAAGGCTGCAAGATCGGACAGAACTCGCTGACAGATGGTGGTCGACGGTCACCTCCTTTCAACCGGGCCGCGCGGGCGGCCGGTTCAGACGGTCGTCGGCGTGCGCAGCGGCTCGGACGGCTGCGCACGCGGGACAGGGCCGGTCGAGCCGCGCACGGCCAACTGCGCCGGCACGTAGACCTGCTGGCACTTCCGGTCGGGCTGTTGCATCCGCGCAAACAGAAGGCGCAGCGCGCTCCGGCCGATTTCCTCTGCATTCGTGCGGACGGTGGTCAGGGCCGGGACCAGATAGGGCGAGGCCTCGATATCGTCGAACCCGGCCACGGAGACATCTTCCGGCACGCGCACGCCGCGGTCGGCGCACGCGCGCAGGACGCCGAGCGCCAG
This sequence comes from Chloroflexi bacterium ADurb.Bin325, assembly GCA_002068935.1. Taxonomy (GTDB): domain Bacteria; phylum Chloroflexota; class Anaerolineae; order CG2-30-64-16; family CG2-30-64-16; genus MWBF01. Next base: position 2,633 of record MWBF01000161.1, on the reverse strand, counting down.
ATAGTCGTTGATTGCCAGGATGGCCGTGGGCCGTGGGCCGCGATCCAGCAGGCGCAGGGCGGCCCGATAGCCGTCCTCCAGCCGGGGGGTGCAGTGCACGACCAGCGAGTCATCGACGGCCTCGCCGATCGCGGCCAGCTCGCGGCGATAGGCCTCCAGCCGGTCGAGGCCCAGCTCGGGGGCCGCGACGCCATAGACCAGCCCGATGCGGCGGTGGCCCAGGCCGATGAGGTGGCGCAGCATCTCCGTCGCGCCGTCGGAGAGGCCCGTCAGCACCGCGTCGTAGCAACATTCGGTGCGCGGCGCGCCGCCCACGAACACCAGCGGATTCCGGGTGTGCTTCAACATCTGTAGCTCGGGGTCGAGCAGGCCGCGATAGGTGAGCAGCAGGATCAAGCCGTCGATCCGCCCGCGCATCAGCGCGCGCACCGCGGCCAGCTCGCGGTCAGGATCGAGCGAGGTGCTGCTCAGAAACAGGTCGTAGCCATACGCCTGGGCCTCGCTTTCGATGCCCTGGACGATCTGCCAGTAGTGGGGGTTGTGCGCATCGGGGATGAGGACGCCGATGCTGCGGGTGCGGCCCAGGCGCAGCGATTGGGCCGCGGCGTCGGGCTGATAGCCGAGCTCCTCGATGGCGGCCAGCACGCGGCGCCGCGTCTCCGGCGTGATGGAGATCCGGCCGTCCGTCCGGTCGTTCAGGACGTACGAAACCACCGCGCGGGATACGCCTGCCAGCTTGGCGACATCTGCCTGCGTCGGACGCTTCATCGGGCTGCCTATCGTCGATCAGCTACGAGTGGTCGGCAAGGATGCGCAATAACACGCGTCACCTTGCACGTGTTATACACCATCGGGCCGCGCTTGTCAAGGGGTTCGCGGCCGCGGACGCATCTTATCTTGTAGGGAAGGTCAACTGCGGCGGCGGTGCAGCACCTCGGCGATCCGGCTCAGGCTGCGCTCGCTCTCCTCCGGCCGCTTCTGCACCAGGACCGCACCGAGCACATCGATGAGCGCGATCTGGGCCACGCGCGCGCCCAGCGCATAGCCGTGCGCCAGCGCCTCCTGCGCCGCGGTGCTGAGCTGGATGTCGGCCAGCGCGGCGATAGGCGAGCGCGGGTGATTGGTGATGGCGATGGTGCGCGCGCCGGACAGCTTGGCGACCGAGAGCGCGCGCAACACCTCGTCCGACGCGCCGGAATGCGAGATGCCGACCGCGACATCCTCCGCGGCGAGCAGCGTCGCGGAGACGACCTGGCTCTCCGAGTCGGCGTAGACGGCCGCGCGCACGCCCACGCGTTGCAGCTTGTGTTGTAGCTCCAGCGCGGCGACCGCGCCGCCCCCGGAGCCGTAGATGTCCACGCGCCGCGCGGCGAGCAGCGCGTCCGCGCCGCGCGCCAGCGCGGCCAGGTCGAGGACGCTCAGCGTGTCCTCGAGGGCCTTGATATCCGCGGTGATGACCTTGTGCGCGGCCTCGGCCAGCGAGTCGTGCGCCTCCACCGCGCGGTAGGTGACGGTGCGGCTGGCCGCGAGGACCTGGGCCAGGCGGATCTTGAGGTCGCCGTAGCCGTCCGTGCCGACGCGCTTGCAGAAGCGAAACACGGTCGCGTCGCTCACCGCGCAGCGCTGGGCCAGGTCGCTGATCGCCAGGTAGAGCACCTCCTTGGGGCTGTCCAGGATGTACTGGCCGACCTTCTGCTCCTGCTCGTTGAGCGCGGGCAGCAGGGCGCGGATCGCCAGCAGCAGGTTATCCCGCACGCCGTATGAAGTCCCCTCCACCGCCTCCTCCTTTCGCGGCGCAACCAAATCACTTGACACGTATAGCAAATATCAGGTATAATAGCAAAAGTTTCATAGCAGTCAAGTGAAAGAAATTGCTTTTCTCACCGGCACGAGGCAGATAGAGGGGAGACTCTGATGACGCACCTCTTATTCGCGATCATCCAGGACGAGGACGCAGACCTGCTGAGCAAACGGCTCAACAAGGCCGGCATCCGCCTCACCCGGCTCAACACGATCGGCGGATTTCTGGCGCGCGGCAACGTCACGGTGCTGGCCGGCGTCCAGGAGGAGGAGATCGACACGGTCCTCGGTGTCATCCGCAAGACATGCCGCACGCGCAAGCGCTACATCAACCCGATGCCCACCGGCGCGGAGCCCGCGCACCTGGCGCTGACCGCGCCCGCGCTGCCGCTGGAGGTCCTGGTGGGCGGCGCGACCGTCTTCTCCTTCCCGGTCAAACGGTTCTGCCGGCTCGCTGCGGGCGAGGGCGTCCCCATCACCGACGAGAAGGCAGCGCCAAAGGCGGACAGCAGCGCCGCGGCCACACCATCCAGCACAGGAGCACAGACCATGCAACTGGTATTGAGCATTGTCGCGAGCGAAGACGCCGACCAGGTCACGCGGGCATTGATCGGCGGCGGGTATCGAGTGACGCGCATGAACACGGCCGGCGGCTTCTTCCGGCGGGGCAATGTCACGCTGCTGGTGGGTGTGGACGAAAGCCAGGTCGATGACGTTCTGGAGCTGATCAACGCGAACTGCCGCCCGCGCGCGGAGGCCACCCCCATCGAAAAGGGGATGCCGAGCTACGGCGCGACCGTGTTCGTGCTGGAGGCCGACCGGTTTGTGAGGGT
>MWBF01000160.1 GCA_002068935.1 Chloroflexi bacterium ADurb.Bin325 | reverse complement strand
GGTTGAGCGTCCACACCTCTGCAGGCACCGTCGCACCGTAGCCCTCCGGCACGGGCACGAGCACCGGCGCCCCGCCACGCGTGGGGCTGCTCCGCATGTACTCCACGGGAAATGGCGTGCGCACCGGCATCCGCTGCTCAATAACCGCGGCCAGCTCCGCGCCCGGTTCTGCTAGCAGGGAGCCATAGGCCAGGACGCTCGTGTCGCTGCGCAGACAGTAGACGCGCTCATCGCCGGCCTCCTCGACCTCGATCACCCCCGGCTGGAGCAGCTCCTCCAGGATGATGCTTGTATCCCCGACCGGCAGACCGGACTCCTGAGCGGCCTCTGAGGGGGTCAGCCGCCGGCGCAGCCACAGCGCCCTGCCGAGCCGCGGCAGCGGCTGGAGCGCGAAGCTCATGGAGCGGGTCCAGCGGCCCACCTTGGCGAAGCGGTGACTCCACTTGCCACGCGTCCAGAGACGATGCAGGTAAATCACGCTGCGCCGGAGCTCGTCGAGCACGCCATCTGGCAACGCCAGGCATGCGTCCAGCGGCAGCGCGTCGGTCAACTGCACGATGTCGGGGTGCTCCGCGTCCATACGGCGCAGTTGTACATTATATGGCTGGGGATTCGGAGGTACGCACGGATTTTCATGTCAGCTTCACCAGGGCCTTGACGTGCGCGCGGCGCTCCAGCGCGGCGAACGCGTCGGTGATGCGCGCCAGCGGATACGGCGCGTCGAGGTCGAGCCAGTTGCTCGCGGCCAGCTTGCCGAGCCGGATGAAGTCGATCACCTGCTGGTGCGTCTCGGCCTCGTCGTAGCCGTACTTGGCAAAGGTGAACGTGCCCGGCGCGCGATCCGGGTTGATGCGGTAGCCGTGATAGTCGTCGATGCCGTAGATGCCGACCACGCCGCCCGGCCGCACGCAGGGCAGCACCTCGTCCAGCGAACCGGCCTTGCCGACCGCGTCGATGATGAAGTCGAAGCCCTGCGGGAACGCGTCCTTGAGAGCGGCCGGCCAGCCGTCCCCGCGATAATCGAAGAAGTCGGTCGCGCCCACGCGCTGTGCGACGTCCTGGCGGGCCGCGCTGCCGACCACGACCACCCGCTCCGCGCCGAGATTGGCCGCGTGGTTGACAAACGACAGGCCGTTGCCGCCGGTCCCGACGACGAGCACGGCCGCGCCCGGCTTGATGCCGAGCCGGTTGCTGTAGCTCAGTGTCTCGCGCCAGGTCGTGAGCATCGTCGCGTCCGCGGGCGGGATGTCGGGCGGGACGACCTGGTTCCAGCGCGACCCGGCCCACTCCGCCGCGGGCCGGCCGTCCGCGGCCATCGCCCAGTGGTCGCGCGCCAGTCCATACTCGGCAAAGCCGCCCCAGTGGACATGGTAGTCGCCCTGCGGCGAGGCGACCGTGCCGACGCGCGTGATGATATCGCCCACGCGGAAGTGGCGGACCTGCGCGCCGACCGCGATGACGCGGCCCACGCTCTCGTGGCCGAGCACGGTCGGGTAGCTGACGCCCCAGGGGAAGCGGCCGTGGATGAGGTGGCCGTCGGTGCCCGTGCAGGTCGCGCCGTAGAGCAGCTCGCACAGCGCGTCGTATTCGCCCATCTCGGGCTGCGGGATGTCCCAGACCGCCAGGACACCCGGTCGCTCGATGACTGCCGCCTTCATCGCGCCATCCCCGGGCCCCGGTAGTCCCGGCCGAACGGGAGCCCGAACGGCTCCTCGAACGGGCGGAAGGGGACCATCGCGGCGATCTCGTCCAGCCGCGCCAGGATGTCCGCCGGCAGGGGGCCCTTCTCGACCGCGGCGACGTTCTGTTCGACCTCCGCGACGGAGCGCGCGCCCATCAGCGTGCAGGAGATGTCGGGGTTCGAGATGACGAAGCGGAGCGCCAGCTCGCTGAGCGGCATGGCGATCTCGTCGAGCAGCGCATAGAGCGCCCGGTACTGCTGTCGTCGCGGCGAGCTGAGCCAGCGCGCGCCGTGGTCCACCTCCTCGTCGTAGCGCCGGGCCAGCGCGCCCTGCTGGAGCGGCGAGCCGACGATGATGCCCATACCCTGGGCCTTTGCCGCGGGCAGCACGGCGATCTCCGCCTCGCGCCAGAGCAGGCTGTAGTTGAACGCGGTGAGCACCACGTCGAACCGGCCCGTGTCGATGATGTGGGCCAGCTCGTAGGCGGTGGTCCCGCCCAGGCCGGTGAAGCGGATCACGCCCGTCTGCTTCAGGTGATCCAACACGTCGAGCACCGGGCCGGTGAAGCGCTCCCAGTCTGTCCACCAGTCGTGCTGGCCGGGCCGATCCGGCTCGTGGATCATCAGGATATCGATGCGGTCGCGGCCCAGCAGCCGCAGGCTCTCCTCCACCGATGCGAGCAGGTCGTCGCGCTCCTGCGGGCGGAACGGCCGGGGCCGGTTGCCGAGCTTGGTGGAGAGGATCAGCGGCGCGTCGATGTCCTTGAGCGCGTAGCCCAACACCTCTTCGCTGTTGCCGTAGTCGGGCGCGGTGTCGATGTAGTTGACGCCCAGCTCGACCGCACGGTGGACGGCCGCGCGCGCGCGTTCCAGGTCGCCGAAGCGCGAGGCGATGAACAGCCCGCCCATCGCCAGCTCGGAGACCTGCAGCCCGGTCTTGCCTAACGGTCTTGTCTTCATGGGTCTTCCTTTCCTATCCTCCCAGCGCGGCGCGGTAAAGCCCGAAGCCGCGCAATGTCGGCGCGCCGCGCGACTCGACGATGCGCAACCGCACCCGCTGTGCGGTGACCTCTCCGAAGCGGTCGAGCCGTTTGTGGCCGACCGTCGTCCCGCGGCAGACCTCTTTCCATGCGGCGTCGTGCCACGCCTCCAGCACGTAGGACGCGATGCGCTGGCCGGTCGCGATCATCTCCTCCAGCCGCAGCCGGTTGAAGGCAACGGGCCGGCCCAGGTCGAGCTCGAGCTCCGGCTGCGCATCGCGCGCGTCCGCCTGCCAATATATCGCGGGGGAAGGGTCGAGCGCGTGGGCCGCGGGACGGCCGGGCAGCGCGCTCGACGCCGCGACCGCTGCACCCCGCGCCAGGTCGGCGTGGAAGGTCGCGTCGAGCGTCCGGCGTAGCTCGGCCAGCCGCGCCGCGTCGTGCTCGTGAATCAGCCCGCGGCGGTCGGGCGGCAGGTTGAGCAGCAGCACGTTGTTGCGCCCGACCGACCGGTAGTAGATGTCCACCAGGCGTTCGAGCGGGTGGACGCGCAGATCCTCGCTGGCGTGATAGAACCAGCCGGGCCGGATGGAGACGTCCACCTCGGAGGGCCACCAGGCCAGCCGCGGGGCGTCGACCAGGCTTTCGAGCGCGCCCGGCTGCGACGCGTGCCGGGTCCCGCTGAGCATCTGGTTGTAGAACGCGTCGTTCCAGTCCGCAAACGTAGGCTGCTCCAGGTCATGCTCCGTGCCGATGACGCTCCATTCGGTGTCGCGCGCCAGCCCCTCCTCGTTGCCGACCCAGCGCACGTCGGGTCCGGACGGGCCGATGACCGCGTTCGGCTGGAGCCTGCGCACCAGCGCGATGTAGCCGGCCCAATCGTAGACCTGGCGCTTGCTGTTGGGCCCTTCGCCGCACGCGCCGTCGAACCATACCTCGCCGATCTCGCCGTACTGCGTGAGCAGCTCGGTCAGTTGATCCTTGAAGTAGGCGTTGTATTCCGGCGTGCCGTAGAGCGGAGAGTTGCGATCCCACGGCGAGAGATAGACGCCGAACTTCAGCCCCGCCGCGCGGCACGCGTCCGCGACCTCGCGCACCACGTCGCCCCGGCCCTCGCGCCACGGGCTGCTCTCGACGGAGTGCTTCGTATAGCGAGACGGCCACAGGCAGAAGCCGTCATGGTGCTTGGCCGTTAAGATGAGCATGCGGATGCCCGCGGCCTTGCACGTCCGCGCCCACTGACCCGCATCGAGCGCGGTCGGGTCGAACAGCTCCTCCGGCTCCGTGCCCAGGCCCCACTCCCGGTCGGTGAAGGTGTTGACGCCGAAATGAAAGAACGCGTTGAACTCCAGCTCCTGCCAGGCAAGCTGGCGCGGGGAAGGGGTGACCGCGCCGGCCGCGCGCGCGACCCGTTCGAGCGGATGAATGTCCGACATAGTTGCTCCGTCGTTCCAGCTTCCGGTTTCCAGCTTCCGGCTCTAGCTTCCGGCTTCCAGGATCTCCCAGACGGTCTTGATGTAATACCGGTAGTTCTCCAGCGGCGTGCCGTTAGGGATGCGGTGATCGATGCCGAACATGCAGCCGCCCGACTCGATCAGCGGCGGGATCTTGTATTCCAGCTCCGCGCGAATCTCGGCCTGGCTGCGGCGCAGCACGTGCTTGTCCAGGCCGCCGATGAAGGCGAGCTGCGTGCCGTACTTCTGCCGCAGCTTGACTATGTCCATCCCGCCCACCGGCTCGATGGGGAAGATGACATTGATGCCGCCGTCGATGAGCGCGGGCAGGATCGGCGCCAGGTCGCCGTCGGAGTCGATCCAGAAGAGCCGCGCGCCGCGGGACGCGAGCAGATCCCAGGCGCGGCGGTAGTAGGGCACGACGAAGCGCTGCATGTGCCGCGGCCCGAGCAACGGGCCGCTCTTGCCGGCGAAGTCCTCGTGTACCATGAGCTGGTCGACCGGCACCGCGGCGGACACGCGGTCGAGCACGCGGTAGGCCGTATCCGCGATCGTGCCCAGCACCTCCTCCACCAGCTCAGGCTGGCTGATGAAGGCCATGCACGCCTCCGCATCGCCCATCAGCTCGCGCAGCTCGTCGTATCCGCCGGGGATCGAGACGGAGACCACGCGGCCCGCGGCCAGGTGCTCGCGCGCGATGTCCTCCCAGCCGGGCGTGAAGCGATCCTCGGAGAACTCGTAGTGATGCCTGATCTTGCGCCAGTCCGCCATGTCGCGCACCGGGTAGTCCAGCGGCAGCGCGAGGGTCGCATAGCCGACGGCCAGCTTGATGCGCCGGCCATATTTATCGCGCGCGATGATGTGGTCGTCGGTCGTCTCGAGGATTTCCTCCGCCCAGCCGCCCTGCCAGCCGGTGTTGACGGGGATGTGGCCGTAGGCGGGCTGGCGATAGCGGAACGCGGACATGTCGAGCTCCTCCGGCGTCGCGCCCTGGGCCGCCCACTCCTCCTTCAGGCCGAGCAGCGGGCCGAAAGGCTCCGTGAGCAGCGGGCGCCGGTTGGCCCGGAAGGTCATGTGATCCAGATACTCGATGCGGTCGACATCCATCGTCTTCTTGATGGCGAGGGTTGCGTGGATGTCGGAAAGGCTGAAGGTCATCTTTGTCTCCTACGCCATGATCGCGACCTGTTCTCGCGTCACAGCCCATTTGAGTGGCTGGCACATGCGGAAGCGCTCCAGCTCCGCGATCATCATCTGCCCCATGCGGCGGCACTCGTTGTGGATCGCGCCGGCGATGTGGGGCGTCAGCAGCACGTTGGGCAGCGTGTAGAGCGGCGAATCGACCGCGGGCGGCTCCGGGTATGTCACGTCGATGACGGCCACGAGATCCGGGCGATCCTTCAGGACCTCCAGCATCTCCGCCTCGCACACGACCGCGCCGCGCGAGGTGTTGATGAAGGTCGAGTAAGGCTTCATGCTGGCGATGTGCGCGCCGGTGATCAGCCCCTCGGTCTCCTTGAGCCAGGGCGTGTGCAGCGAGACGACGTCCGCGCGGCGGAACAGTTCGTCCAGCGCCACCATCTCGACGCCGAGCGCCGCGCCCTGCTCGGCCGTCACAAAGGGGTCGTAGGCGATGATCTTGACGTCGAACGTGCGCAGCCGCTGCACCATGATCTTGCCGATCGCGCCGAGCGAGACAAGCCCGATCGTGGACTCGTATCCGCCCGCGGTGGGCACGCGACGCCACGCCTTCTCGCTGCGGAGCACGTTGACGTGCTGCCAGGTCGATTTGAGGGCCAGCAGGATGTGCGCGAGGGTGAACTCGCTGACCGGCACCGCGTTGCCCTGCCACGCGCTGACGATGGGGATGCCGCGCTCCCAGAACTCGTCGGTGACGATGTTCTTGATGGTGCCCGCGCCGTAGAGCACGAGCTTGAGGTTCGGCGCGGCCGCGAGCAGCTCCGCGCTGAGCCTGGGGCAGCCCCAGCCGGAGAGAAAGACCTCGGCCTGGCCCAGCACCGAGGGGTCCGCGGCCACGCTGTCCGCGGTCTGCGCGGGCGCGTAGACATCCACCAGCTCGGCGATGCGCTGTCGTTCCGGCTCGCCGTAGATCCAGCGGTAGGGGTCGGCCCCCAGAAGATAGATTGCTTTCATAAGCGCCTCACTAAATGCAGATCTCACGCAGAGGCGCAAAGAGCGCCAGGAATCTATTCGAGAGTTGCTGAACGCCTGCCTCACCCCCCAGCCCCCTCTCCTGACGTTGGGCGAGCCTCCGGCTCGCACGTCAGGAGAGGGGGAGTCGAGGGGGTGAGGCAGGCCCCAGCGCCTTTCGGACACTTATTCCTCTTTGCGCCCTCTGCGTCCTGGCGTGAGCTTTCGCGCGCGGTTATCGCAGCGCGCGCACGCCCCCGCGCGCCTGGCCGCGCTTGACCTCCGCGAGCACCGCGCGCTCGTCCACCATTGTGATGTCGCCCGGCGTCTCCTGCACGAGGATGCCGTGCGCCGCGCCCCACTCCACCGCGGTTTGCAGATCCTTGCCCTTGAGCAGCGCGGCCAGCACGCCCGATGCGAACGAGTCGCCGCCGCCGGTGCGGTCGCGGATGGGGATGTCCTGGCGCAGCGGGGCCTGGTACAGGCGATCCTCGGCCGGGTCGTAGAGCACCGCGCCCCAGCTCACCATGTCCGCGTTCGTCGCGCCGCGCCACTGCGTCCCGATGAGGCTCAGGTTCGGATAGTCACGCGCGACCTGGCGCACGGTCTCGGCGTATGCGGCGCTCCATTCGGCGTAGGTGGCCTCTGCCGGGGCCTTCGTCTCGTAGCCCAGCGCATCGGACAGGTCGCTGTCGTTGCCGACGAGGAAGCCGATCTGCGGCGCGATCCGGCGGTTGATCGCGCGCGCCCGCGCCTTGTCCGGCTCGACCTTGGAGCGGTAGTTGAGATCCGCGGAGACGAAGACGCCGGCCGCGTTGGCCTGTTCGACGGCCTCCAGCGCGAGCTCGGACGAGGTGGGCGAGATGAGCGTGTAGATGCCGCCGGTGTTGAAGACGCGCACGCCTTCCTGCCGGAACAGCGCGGCCCAGTCGAAGTCGCCGGGCCGCAGCTCACGGACGGGCGTATGCGCGCGGTAGTAGAGGGTGTCCGACGGGATGACGCCCTTGCCGGCAAAGGTGAAGTTGACGCCGTTCATCAGCGTGCCCTTGCCGTCGGTGGAGAAGCGCGAGCCGTCGTTCCTGGTGTTGAACCAGATGATCTTGCTCGTGTCCACGCCGGCCTCGCGCAACTGGTTGCGGATGTTGACGCCCACGTGGTCATCCACGAGCGCGGTCAGCACGGCGGCGCGCAGCCCGAAGGTGTAGGCGAGTCCGCACGCGACGTTGGTTTCGCCGCCGCCCTGGAACACGCGCATCTGCCGCGCCCGCGCGGTCGGCACGTCGTAGGGGTCCAGCCGGAGCATCACCTCGCCGAGGGAGACCGCGTCGTATCGGCACGCCTCCGCCGGCTTGATCTGCTTGTAGGTTGTGACCATGATGAACCTCCCTGATGGAACGCCGACGCTGCTGACGGCCATGATCATCGGCGCAGTCGGCGTGCTATTCCTTCTTCAGCAACGCAAGCTGCTCCGCCTCGGGCCGCCCCTTGTAGAACTCGTCCAGCGGGTAGCAGCCGGAAACCATGTAGTTGCGCGGCGCAGTCGTGCAGTCGGAGAACGTCCGGCAGATGTGCTTGCGGTCGAGCGAGCGGCCGGCCAGCGTGTCCGCGGGCATCTCCGGGTAGGCAAGCACCATGCGGCCCAGCCCGATGAAATCGACCAGGCCATCGCGCACGATGCGCTGGCCGACGCGCGGCAGCCACTCTTGCAGGTAGGTGTACGCCGACCCGACGAACGCCAGGTCGGGCCGGTGGCGCTTGAGCTCCGCGGTGACGTGGATCTGTCGCGCGACGCCGACCAGCGGGTCCTCCGGCGGCTGGTAGCCGTCCGACGGCGGGAACAGCGCCGGCC
>MWBF01000159.1 GCA_002068935.1 Chloroflexi bacterium ADurb.Bin325 | reverse complement strand
GGCGTGGCTCGTCCGCCGCGCGCTCCAGCCGCGCCAGCCGTGCCTGGAGCCGCTCGATCTCCGCGACCAGTTGCCGGTTGAACAGCACCTGCTGCTCCACGATGCGATCCAGGTAGGCCTCCTTGACGTGGGTCGTGCTGTTTCGCCGCAGCCAGGCGATCAGCGGCCCGACGATGGGCAGGCCGGAGCGCACGCGGTAGTCGCGCAGCGCGACATCCGCCTGCTGATAGAGCGGGCCATGCGCGGCGGGCGGGATCGGCCGCGCCCCCTCTGCGCCAAGCTGTACGGCCTCGGCCAGCACGCGCTCCGTGTTGGCCGCAAAGACGGCCAGGTCGAACGCCTGCGCGCGCACGCGGCCCCGCTCGACCAGCGTCCGGCGCAGCTCTGCGTCGTCCAGCACGCGCGCGAGGCACGTGGCCAGCGCGGCCGCGTCGCCCGGCTCGAACAACAGCCCGGCCGCGGGGCCGCCGTCCTCCGTGGCCAGCACCCACGGCAGCGCGGCGCTGGCGCTGGCAACCACCGGGACGCCCGCGGCCAGCGCCTCGACCAGCGGGACGCCGAACCCTTCGTGCTGCGAGGCCGTCACGAACGCGTCGGCCAGGTGATAGACGGGCTGCACGTCCTCGACGCGGCCCGCAAACGTGACCCGGTCGGCCACCCCGCGCGCCGCGGCCTGGCGCTGCAACTGCGCCGCGAGATCGCGGTACGCGGGCAGGCTGTCCGCGTCGCCCACCACCAGCAGATGCAGGTCGGCGCGCTGATCCACCAGCCGCGCCAGCGCCTCGATCAGCAGATCCACGCGCTTGTTGCCCGCGATGCGCCCGACGTAGAGCAGCACCCGGCGGCCCTCGAGCCGCCATCGCCTGCGCAGCCGCTCCAGCTCGGCGGGCGGGGGCGCGGCCGCAAACCGCGCGACATCCACGCCCAGGGGCACGACGCGTATGCGCTCCGCGGGGTAGCCGGTGTAACGCTGAAGCTCCCCGGCGATGAACGGGCTATCGCAGACGGCCAGGTGCGCGTGCCAGGCCAGCTCCGCGCCGGCGACGGAGCGCGCGAGCACGTCACGATCCGCGGGGCTGCTCCACATCTCCGGCGGGGTGACGCCGTGATACCAGAAGAGGGCCGCGCCGCCCGCCGCGCGGAACGTCTCGGCCAGCGGGAACCAGATGGGGTATTGCAGGATGGTGAGCTCGGCCGGCTCCTCGCCGGGCGCCAGGCGGCTGCGCCAGGCCGCGGGCGCGCCGCGCGGGTTCTGCAGCGCCAGGCCGACCTCCCAGCCCAGGCTGTCCAGCACGCGGGCCAGCGCCTCGGTGTGCAGCCCCAGGGCCGACCGCGCATCCCAGCCTTCGGCGAGCAGGCGCGCACGGGACATCAGCGCCTCCCGATGACCGCGCAGTCCACGTGGCCGAAGATGAGCTCGTTGAGCCGCGCGATGTTGCGGTTGAGCACGGCCGCGACCGGGTCGGCGTCGTCCGCGGGCAGCAGCGCCAGCTTCAGCTCCTCCGGCATGTCGGACAGCGTGCGCGTCTCCACCGCGCGGAAGCCATTCGCCTCCAGCAGGAAGCGCAGCAGGTCGGGGTGGAGCGGCCGGGTGTGCGTCAGATCCTTGTAGAAGGTGGCGTGCAGGGGCGACAGCGCGCCGCCGTGCGGCGTGATCCAGACGAGCGCCGCGCCGGGCCGGAGCTTCCGCCAGCACAGCGCGGCCAGCTCGGAGAGGCGCACGCGCGGCAGATGCTCGATCACGTGGGCCGAGAAGACGCCGCCCAGGCTGGCGTCCGCGGCCCGCTCCAGCGCAGCGAACACATCGTCCACCTCCGCGGCCAGCCCGGCCGCGTGGCACACGTCCACCATGCCTCGATCCACGTCCACGCCGTAGCCCGCGATCCCCGCCTCGCCGAGCACGCGCAGGAACGCGCCCTGGCCGCAGCCCAGATCGAGCACCGGCCCGGCCGCGCCCTCGAACAGCGAGACGAACGGCCGATAGAGCGCCATCTCGTCCGCCATGTCGCCGCCGACCGCGAGGTTGCAGCGCAGATAGTTGATGCCGTACTGCGCCTGCGGCTGCGCATCCAGGCCGTCGGCGCGCGCGGCCTGCGGCCCATCGGCCGCGCGCGGGGCCTCGGCCAGCCGCGCCTCCAGCCGGGCCACCGCGCTTTCCAGCCGTTGCAACGCAAGCGCGGTCTGCTCGCCGCGCGCATGCGCGGCCTCGAGGCCCGTGCTCCTGTCTGCGACGAGCTGTTGCAGGCTCTCCAGCCGCGCGGCCAGCGCCGCGCCGCGCGCCTGGCTCTCGTCCAGCCGCCGCGTCAGCTCCTCGATGATCCACGCGGCGCGCAGGTTGAAGCCCTGCTGCCGCTGGAAGATGCGATCGACGTAGGGCTCCTTGAGGTGGCTGGTCAGGTTGCGGCGCACCCACACGATCAGCCCGCCGACGAGCGGCAGCTTGCTGCGGACGGTGTACTCCGGCATGGTGATGCTGGCCTCGGCGTTCAGCTCGGGCCAGGGCGCGCCCTCGCGCGGGGGCGCAGGCTCGGCCGGCGTCGCCTCCGCCGGTCCCGCGGCGGCTTCGGCCAGCCGCGCGCGCGGCGTCGGCTGCACGCGCAGGGGCAGGCCGACGCAGTACCGGTCGATGACCGCGGCGAAGCTCTCCTCGTAGCGTTCGAGGGTGTAGGACGCGGCCCGCGCCAGGCCGCGCTCGGCCAGCTCCGCGACGCGGGCCGGGTCGTCCAGCAGCACGGCCACCGCATCCGCCAGCGCGGGGACGTCCGGCTCGCCGGCCCAGGAGGAGCCGTCCGCCGCGGCCACTTCCTCCGTGCGCGGCGCGACCAGGACGCCCGCATCGCCCACGGTCTCCGGGATGGCCGCGCCCGCGGACGCCACGACCGGCACGCCGCTCGCCATCGCCTCGATGAGCGGCAGGCAGAAGCCCTCGTGCTGGCTCGTCGTCACATAGACCGAGCCGAGCCGGTAATAGTCCGCGGGATCGACCCGGCCCGTGAAGCGGATCGCCTCGGCCACGCCCAGGGCGCGGGCGCGCGCCTGCGCCTGCTCGGTGACCAGCCGGTAGGCCGGCGCGCTGTCGTAATCGCCCACCAGCAGCAGCCGCGCCGCGGGCTGCGGATGGCGCGGGTGGCGGCGCACCGCGGCCAGCAGCTCCACCAGGAGGTCGATGCGCTTGTTGGGCGCCATGCGCCCGACGTAGAGCAGCACCGGCGCGTCGTCCGGCCTGTAGCGCCGGCGAAGGTCGGCGGCCGGCGGGCCGGGGTGAAACGCGGAGACATCCACCGGCAGCGGCACGGCGTGGAGCCGGTCGGCGGCCGCGCCGCTGATCTGCGCGAGCTGGCGCAGGTTGTACTCGCTGTCGCCGATCACAAAGTCGGCCTGCGCGGCCAGCCTGACGCCCGCGACGCCGCGGCGCAGGGCGGGCCTGTCCTCCTCCCAGTTCCAGAGGTCGGGCGGGGTCACGTTGTGATAGTAGAAGCAGACCGCGCCGCCGTCGATGGTCGAGATGGAGTCCATCAGCCCGTGATAGCCACCGTAGTGGTAGATGTAGAGGTCGCTGGCCGCAAAACGGCCCTCCGGGTCGCGGCGGAGCGCCGCGGGCGTGACCACGCGGCACAGCCGCGCGATGTCCGCGGGCGCATCCTCCGGCGGCTGCTCGACGAAGATCTGCACGATGTCCCCGCGGCGCTGGAAGAAGCGCGCCTGCGCCATGATGGAGCGACCGATCGCGTCTCTGGCGACCAGGTTAAGATTGAGCAGGCTGACGCGCATGGCCCCTCCTCTTGGCCTCGACCAGGCGCAGACACGCGCCCTCGATGCGATCCACGATCCGATCCAACGTATACTGCTCCAGCGCCTTCCGCCGGCCCGCGGCCCCCATCTCGGCCGCGCGCGCGGCGTCCTCCAGGCAGCGGCGCACGGCCCGGACGAGCGCGGCGTCGTCGCCCGGCGGGATCAGGAAGCCGTCCTGGCCGTCGGCGATGAGCGCCTGCACCGCGCCCTTCGCCAGCCCGATGACGGGCCGGCCGGCCAGCCAGCTCTCCAGATAGGTCACGCCGAACGCCTCGCCATGGGAGGGCATCGCCATCACGTCCGCGGCGGACAGGGCCGCAAGCTTGACGTCCGGCTCGACGCGGCCCAGGTTACGGAGCCAGCCTGCACCGGCGTACTGCGCCATGACGCCCTGGCTCCACTCGCTCTCCGGCCCCGCGACGAGGCAGAGCGCGCGCGGAAACTCGTGTTGCAGGCCGGCGACCGCGGCCAGCACCTTGTCCAGCCCCTTGTAATCCACCTGGCGGCCCAGGCACAGCACCACCTGCGCATCCGCGGGGATGCCGAGGCGCTGGCGCGCGGCGGCCTGGTCGGGGAACATATACTCCTCGATGCGCAGCCCGACCCCGCCGGTCACGACCCGCTCCGGGTCCCGGCCCTGGCGGATGTGGAACTGGCGCTCGTACTCGGTGTCCGCAAAGATCAGATCCGCGCGGGCCAGGATGGCGCGCAGATAGCCGACATCCCAGGTCTCGCGCTGCTCCACGTGGACGTGCGGCGTCAGGACCACGCTGCGGCCCGCCAGCCGCGCCGCGGCATAGCCGTAGGCCGAGTGCGCATAGTGCAGGCTGTTCAGGTGCACCAGGTCATACTGCCGCCCGCGCGTCGCGATGGCCGCAAACATGCCGGGGCAGGTCGGGCCGTTGCCGACCAGGATAAACGGCTCGTAGCGGCGCTTCGGCTGCTCCAGATAGCGCCACAGCCCATAGCGCAGCACGCGCCAGGTCAGCTCGCGGCGCGGGATGGCGCGGAAGCGGCGCACGTCCACCCCCGCGATCGTCTCGCGCGCGGGCAGATCGCCCGTCCAGCTCTCGTAGTCGGTCGAGTTGGCCGTGTACACCGAGACCCGATGGCCGCGACCGGCCAGCGCCTCCGAGACGAGGGCCATGTATTCCTCGGCCCCGCCGATGGCCGGCCGGTACTGATGGGTGACGTGCAGCAGCTTCATCAATGCTAGAACCTCGACCCCGCCAGCGCGGCGCGGTAAACCTCTTCGAGCCGGGCCACGTGCGCGGGCACGGAGAACTCGCGCTCGCCGTAGGCCACGCACGCCCGGCGCATCGCGCGGCGCTCCTGCGCCGGCCGCGCAAAGTGCGCGACGATGGCGTCGGCCAGCGCGGCCGCGTCCTGCGGGTCGTACAGATAGCCGGTCTCGCCCTCGACGATCAGCTCCGGGATGCCGCCGATGCGCGCGCCCACGACCGGCGTGCCGGCCATCAGGCTCTCGCAGACGGTCAGCGGCGAGTTCTCGTGGATCGTAGACGGCATGACCGTCAGCCCCGCGCCCGCATAGACTTCCGCGATGTGCGTCCGCGGGACCTGGCCGAGCATGACGACCCGGTCGCCCAGGCTGCGCAGCCGGTTCTCCAGCTCCGCGGGGCCGCGGCCCGCGATGATCAGCCGGAGCTCGGGCAGCCGCGCGGCGGCCAGCAGAAAGGCCCGCGCCAGCACCTCCACGCCCTTGCTCACCGCGACCGCGCCGACGAAGGCCACGCTCGCCGCGCCGACGTGGTGCGGGCCGATCGCCGGCGGCGCGCCCGCGGGCGGCCGCTCCAGCGGGTAGAGGCCGTGGCGCACGACCGTGAACCGTTCGCGCTCGTAGCCGCCCTCCACGTGCAGGTCGATCAGCTTGCGGCTGGGGCTGATGAACGTGTGGACCGGCTCGGCCAGCCGGCGGAACACCGCGCGCCGCGCGGGCAGCGGCGCCCAATAATCGTACTGGCGGAAGCAACGGCCGCAGGGCGCTTCGGCCGGCGAACAGAGGCTGTAGTCCCGGCGCAGCAGCATGTTGTTGGCGCACAGCAGCCAGAGATCGTGCAGCGTCGCGACGAGCGGCGCGCCCAGCCTGCGGGCCACGACGAACGGCGCAAGGCTCACGCCCGACAGGTTGTGCGTGTGGATCACGTCGGGCCGGAAGTCCGCGATCTCCCGTTCGATGTAGCCGGCGATCTGACGGTCATAGGTCTGCTGCACGCGGTTCTTCCAGGGCCGCACCAGGTTGACCTCGTGGACGTCCACCGCGTTCACGGCGCAGCGCAGCTCCGACGGCTCGCTGGCCCGCGCGTTGATGCTCAGGACCCGTACGGCGTGTCCCGCGGCCAGCAGGCCCGCCGCGGAATTATACGCCGAGATCTCTGCGCCGCCCAGGTGCCGCGGCAGGAAGAAGTTTGTGACCATCAGGACGC
This sequence comes from Chloroflexi bacterium ADurb.Bin325, assembly GCA_002068935.1. Taxonomy (GTDB): domain Bacteria; phylum Chloroflexota; class Anaerolineae; order CG2-30-64-16; family CG2-30-64-16; genus MWBF01. The sequence continues at coordinate 1,913 of MWBF01000159.1, read as the reverse complement.
GCAGCGGGCGCGCCGTCGGCTCACTCCCCGTCCACATCGACCACCTCGATCCGATCCAGCCAGATTTCGCCCTCTCCCCGATATATCACCGTGAATTCTACCGTATCTGCGGCCTTGAGCGCGAACGGCACGATCACGTCCGTGTAGGCCGCGGCCGGCGGCGCATCCCGCGCGGCCAGTTGGCCCGCGGCCGCGGCCTGCACGACCAATTGCGGCGGCGCGCCGTCCACGCCGGCATAGCGCAGCCGGAAGTGCGCCTCGTACGGCCCCGCGGCGAGCCGCTCATATGGGCCGTAGACCAGCGCGCCGCTGCCGGCGTCCGCGGCCCGCGCCCACCCGTTGTCCGCGCCCGCGTCGCGGCTCCGCTCGCCGACCTGCCCGGGCAGGGCCTCGGCCTCGTAGCGCTGCACGACCGCGCCCGCCGTCCGCGCGGCCGGAAGCGCCCGGTAGACGCGGATGGGCAGCGTGGCCGTCTCGACGGCCAGCGGCTGCGGCGCTTGCCGGCCGACCAGCCGGGTCTCCTGCCACTCGTCCCACCACTCGCGCGCAAAGACCAGCCCGTTCGATGCGGGCGGCGCATCCTGCTCGGTGAGGAAATAAAAGGGCCGGCCCTCCGCCGCGGCCAGCGCGGCCACCCGGTCGCGCAGCGCGGGGGTGAAGGCCGCGCGGCTCTCGTCGCCGTAAGCGGTCAGCACCTCCCGCCCGCTCCGGCCGAGCGCGGGGCCGAACAGGTTCAACAGCCGCGAGCCGTCGGACAGGATGACGGCGTCGGGCGGGAAGACGGTCTCGAGCAGGGCCAGCTCGGCCTGCGCGCCGGCGACCTCCATGTGGCGGAAGATCGGGATATCGCGCCAGGCCAGCGGCAGCAGCAGCGCCGCGGCCAGGACGACGCCCGCACTGCGGAGGCCCCAGCCGTCGGCCTCGCCCGTGCGCAGCGCCCGCGCCAGCCAGCCGCGGATGGCGTCCAGCCCCACCGCCGCAAACAGGATCAGCGCGGGGATTGCCACGGAGACGGCCCGGCGGATGGCCCAGGGGTGGTCGCTCCAATAGACGCGCGCCACGATGAAGAGGCCGCTCGTGAAGAATGCGGCGAGCAGCACCCATGCCGCGCGCTCCCGATCCGGCCGCACGAGCGCGCGGCCGATGCCCACGGCCGCGGCGAGCAGCAGCGCCGGGCCGAGATACAGGCGCAGGATCGTGATCTGCCGCATCGCCGATACGTGGGCCGGCAGCGTCCGGGCGAAGAACGCGGCCAGGCCGAGACACAAACAGGCCAGCGCGGCGGCCTGCCAGCCGCGCGGCAGGCGCAGGCGCTGGCCCAGGGCCGCGAGCCGCGCGGCGCTCAGCCAGGGGGGCAGCAGGCCGACGACGGTGAGCGCGGCCAGGTACAGCGCGATCACCGCGACCGCGATGCGGCGGTCGAACGGCGTCGCGACCCCCTCGCCCGCGATGATGCTCAGCATGTACGGGTAGCTGTAGCGGGCGACCATGATCGCGTAGCCCGCGGCGATCAGCGCCCACGCCAGCCAGGGTGCGCGCGACCTGAGCGCCCCGCGCGCCGGATGGTAGAGGAGCAGCGCGGCGATGGCCGCTGGCGCGATGTACCAGCTATCGATCTTGGTCAGCAGCGCCGCGCCGAAGCTCAGCACCGCGAGCGTCCAGGAGAAGGTCTGGCCCGCCGCGGCATCGGCGTCCGCGGCCTGGGCGCGGGCCCAGAAGAGCAGCGCGGCCCACACCCACAGGCCCAGCAGCAGATCCGCGTTGGCGTAGCGCCCGAACCAGTAGCTCGCCGGGTTGAGCAGCAGGCCGAACGCCGCGACCGCCGCGGCCCACCGGGGGCCGGCGCGCACGCCGCCCGCGATCTGCTCGGCCAGCTCGGCCAACGCCAGGGCGAACAGCAGGCTCGCCAGGGG
>MWBF01000158.1 GCA_002068935.1 Chloroflexi bacterium ADurb.Bin325 | reverse complement strand
CCGCCAGTACTATCTGACGGGCGACGGTGTGGAGATGCTGGCCCGCGTCTTCTATCATAACCTGCAAGACATCGTCTCGATGGTGTTGCTGGCCGTCCGCATGGCGCGCGGCTTCGACCCGGACAACCTCGCGCCCTATCTGACGGAGCTGCACCCGCTCGAATGCCTCAGCCTGGGCCGCTGCTACGAGGCGCTGAACTGGGGCGACGCCAGCCTCGCCGCCTACGAGTCCGCGGTGGATCGGCTGACGGCCAGCGAGGCGCAGGTGCAGGCGTGGCGCGATCTGGGCTATGCGTACAAGCGGCTGGAGCGCCGCGCCGAGGCCGTCGCCCTCTGGGAGACGTGGGTCGGCACGGTCGCGGGCGACGACCTGACGCCCTACGTCGAGCTGGCCAAGCATCACGAGTGGCACAGCCGCGACCTGGCCGCGGCGCGAGGCTGGGCCGCCTGGGCCTTGCGCATCGCGGAGGGCTGGCCCGCGAGCTATCTGCGCGACGAGGCCGTGGGCGAGCTGCGCCACCGGCTGGCGCGCATCGAGGCGAAGCTGAACGGGCGGACGACGGACGACGAACGACAGATTGCGGCCGAGGAATAACCTGAATCTATCCGAAAATTGCTCTGGCCGGTCTCCGACCGAGCCAGGGGCACGGTCAGAGACCGGCCCCAGCGGGTTTTCGGATAGGCTCATAATCCAGGCACCCCGCGCGGGCGATTGCTCTGGCCGGTCTCCGACCGAGCCAGGGGCACGGTCAGAGACCGGCCCCAGCGGGTTTTCGGATAGGCTCATAATCCAGGCACCCCGCGCGGGCGATTGCTCTGGCCGGTCTCCGACCGAGCCAGGGGCACGGTCAGAGACCGGCCCCAGCGGGTTTTCGGATAGGCTCATAATCCAGGCACCCCGCGCGGGCGGCGCTGCGCCGCCCGTGGGATATCAGTCGAAGGATAAGGCGGTTCTGGCCCTATGCAAATCGAAACCACGGCGCTCCCCGGCGTGCTGATCATCACCCCGCGCGTGTTCCATGACGCGCGCGGCTTCTTCCTGGAGAGCTACAACGCGGAGGCCTGGCGCAGCGCCGGCATCGAGACCGCCTTCGTCCAGGACAACCACTCGAAGTCTGCCCGCGGCACGCTGCGCGGCCTGCACTTCCAACTGCCGCCGGCCGCACAGGTCAAGGTCGTGCGCGTGGTGCGCGGCGCAGCGTGGGACGTGGCGGTCGACATCCGCGTCGGCTCGCCCACCTTCGGCCAGTGGGTCGGCGTGGAGCTGACCGCGGAAAACTTCCGCCAGGTGTACGTTCCCGCCGGGTTCGCCCACGGCTTCTGCGTGTTGAGCGACGAGGCCGAGATCCTCTACAAGACCAGCGCGGTCTACAGCCCCGCGCACGAGCGCGGCATCGCATGGAACGACCCGCAGCTTGCGGTCGAATGGCCGGTCACGACGCCGCTGCTCTCCGACCGCGACCGTCGCGCCGGCTCGCTGGCCGACTACCTGGCCGGGACGCCCTTCATCTACTGAGCCGGGGCAACGGGACCTGGCGGCGTGCGCGCTTGCTTGACAAAGGCGTTTCCGTCCGTTATGCTACGCGCCATTCGACCGAGCTACGGAGCGTGTGTATGGCAAATCCGATCATCGAGCTAGACCCTGTCACCCACATCACGGCCGGCGCCATCGGTCAGCCGGGCCAGCGCGTCTTCTATATCCAGGCGGAGAAGGGGCTCGACCGGCTGACGTTGTTGTGCGAGAAGGAGCAGGTGTTTGCCCTGGCCGACGCCATCGACGAGATGGTGCAGAACCTGGAGCAGGAGTTCGGCCTGGCGCGGCACGAGGATCTCTCCTTCAGCGAGCTGGAGATGGAGCTCAAGGAGCCGTTGGACCCGCTCTTCCGCGTGGGCGCCATGGGGCTCGGCTATGACGCCAACCGCGACCGCATCCTGCTCGTCGCGCAGGAGGCGCTGGGCGAGGACGAGGAGCGCGACCCGCGCGAGGTGCGCTGTTTTGCGACCCGCGCCCAAATGCAGGTGCTCAGCCAGTACTCGCGCGATGTGGCCGGCCGCGGCCGCTCCCCGGAACAGGTTGCCTTCCAGGCCGAGGCCTACTTCCGCCGCAACGGCCACGGCGACTGACGCATTCGCGGATCGCGTCTGCGGGCGCTGGGCTCGCAGGCCCGGGCTCTTGCCGCCGGCAATTCCCAATATAGCGTCTATCCGAAAGCCTGTTGGGGCACGGTCGGAGACCGGCCCCAGCAGGTTTTTTTGGATAGGTTTATGGCCGGGGAGGCAGCGTCCTCCGCTCAGGACGCTCCGATTTCCCTGGAATTGTCGCCTCGCAAAGACCGGGCTTTACAGTTGCGCCGCAATCGTCCGCCTCCCTACGTTCGCCCCACGCCATCCTGTGGTAGACTGCCCCCTGTGATCGACATCCTACCTGACGAAGGGCCTGCCCATGACCGAGATACACGCGGCCGGCGCCGCCAACCGCCTGATTCACGAGACCAGCCCGTACCTCCTGCAACACGCGCACAACCCCGTGGACTGGCACCCCTGGGGGCCGGAGGCGCTGCGCCGCGCGCAGGCCGAGGATAAGCCCATCCTCCTGAGCGTCGGCTATTCCGCGTGTCACTGGTGCCACGTGATGGCGCACGAGTCGTTCGAGGACCCGGAGACCGCGGCCATGATGAACGAGCTCTTCGTCAACATCAAGGTGGATCGCGAGGAACGGCCCGACATCGACGCGATCTACATGGAGGCGGTGCAGGCGATGACCGGGCACGGCGGCTGGCCGATGACCGTGTTCCTGACGCCGGAGGGCAAGCCCTTCTACGGCGGCACCTACTTCCCGCCCGCGCCGCGCCAGGGCATGCCCGGCTTCCGCCAGGTCATGCAGGCGATCGCCGGCGACGCGCCCAAGTTCCCCCAGCCGATGAACCTCGACTTCCTGCTGGCGGCCTATCTGCGCACGCGCGACGCGACCCTCCTGCAGGCCGTCACCTATACCCTGACCAAGATGGCCTGGGGCGGCATCTACGACCAGATCGGCGGCGGCTTCCACCGCTACAGCACGGACGCGCTGTGGCTCGTGCCGCACTTCGAGAAGATGCTGTACGACAATGCGCAGCTCGCGCGCACATATCTCCACGCCTGGCAGGTCACGCACAACCCGCTCTTCCGGCGCATCGTGGAGGAGACGCTCGACTATGTGCTGCGCGAGATGACCGACCCGGCCGGCGGATTCTACAGCGCGCAGGATGCGGACAGCGAGGGGGAGGAGGGCAAGTTCTTCCTCTGGCGGCCCGTGGATCTCGCCGCGCTGCTCGGCCCCGCGGATGCGCGGCTGTTCAGCGCCTACTACGGCGTTACCGCGCGCGGAAACTTCCCGGAGGGCGGGCCGGGCGCCAGCATCCTGTACATCCAGCGCGATGCGGCCGTGGTGGCCGCAGACCTGGGCGTCTCGGTCGAAAAGCTGCTGGCCGCGGTGGAGCGGGGGCGCAAGACGCTCTTCGCGGCGCGCGCACAGCGCGTCGCGCCGGGCCGCGACGACAAGGTGCTGGCCGAATGGAACGGCCTCATGCTACAGGCCTTTGCCGAGGCGGGCGCGGCGCTCGACCGGCCCGACTACATCGCCGCCGCGCGCCGCGCCGCCGAGTTCCTGCTGCGCGAGATGGCCCAGGAACCCGAAAACAGCGGATCGGAAGCCGCCGCCGCGCCCCCAGCTTCCGGCTTCCAGCCTTCAGCTTCCAGCATCCGCCTCTACCGCACCTACAAGGCCGGCCGGGCGCACCTGAACGCCTATCTGGAGGACTACGCCGCGGTGGCGCTGGGGCTGGTCGCGCTCTATCAGGTGACGTTCGAGCGCGAATGGCTGGCGGCCGCGGCCGCGCTGGCGCAGACCATCGTCGCAAACTTCCGCGACCCGGCGCGCGGCGGCTTCTTCCAGACCAGCAACGACCATGAGGCGCTCGTCGCGCGGCGCAAGGACTTCATCGACAGCGCGCTCCCGTCGGGCAACAGCCTGGTCGCGGAGCTCTTCCTGCGCCTGAGCCGGCTGCTCGACCGGCCGGAGGGCGTGGCGGATGCGGAGGGCGTCATGCAGGTGATGGCGAACGCGATGGCGCAGCAGCCGGACGCGTTCGGCCGCCTGCTCTGTGCGCTGGAGCTGTATCTGCATCCGGGGGTCGAGATCGCGCTGGTGGGAGATCCGGCCGCGGCCGAGACGCGCGCGCTGCTGGCCGAAGTGCGCGGCCGCTTCCTGCCCAACAGCGTCATCGCGCTCGCGGCCGCGGAGGACGCCGAGAGCCGCGCGCTCATCCCGCTGCTGGCCGACCGCGGCGCGCTGGGCGGCCAGCCGACCGCCTACGTCTGCCGCAACTACGTATGCAACCTGCCCGTGACCCGGCCCGCGGAGCTCGCGCGCCAGTTGGATGGGTCGAGGTAAGAGAACGCTGATCGACGCTGATCCTGATCATCAGCGCCGATCAGCGTTTCATTCGATCAGCCCCCGCAGCACGCGCAGGTTCTCCACGTCCTCGTGCATGTCCTCGCTCTTCTCGGTCTCGAGGATCATCGGCGTGTTTGCAAAGCGCGGGTCGTTGAGGAGCAGGCTGAACGCGGTGAGGCCCAGCTCGCCCGCGCCGATGTGGTCATGGCGATCCACCCGCGAGCCCAGCCCCTTCTTGCTGTCGTTGAGGTGGAGGCACTTGATGTGGGCCTGCCCGACCAGGCGGTCGAACTCCGCCAGCGTGGCCGCATACGCCGCGGGCGTGCGGATGTCGTAGCCGGCCGCAAAGATGTGGCAGGTGTCCAGGCAGAAGGCCACGCGCTCCGGGGCCTGGACGCCCTCGCGGATCGCCTTGAGATGCTCGAAGCGGTAGCCCAGCGTCGTGCCCTGGCCCGCGGTCGCCTCGACGAGCGTGAGCGTCTGGAAGCCCGGCGTCGCGGCGTGGGCGCGGTCGAGGCCGGCGATGACGCGCTGCAAGCCGGCCTCCTCGCCGCTCCCCACGTGCGCGCCGGGGTGCAGCACGACGCCCAGCAGCCCAAGCTGCTCAGCGCGGGTCAGCTCATCGGCCAGCGCGGCGACCGACTTCTGCCAGAGCGCCTCGTCGGGCGTGCCGAGGTTGAGCAGGTAGGCCGCGTGCGAGACGATGGGCGCGACATCGGCCTCCGCCTGCGCCCGCCGCCAACGTTCGATCTCCTCCGGCGGCGTGGGCTTCTGCTCCCAGCGGTTCTGGTTCTTGGTGAAGATCTGCATCGTGTTGATGCCGATCTGTTGGGCGCGGGCGAAGGCCTTGCTGAGCCCGCCCGCGGTGGACATGTGTGCGCCGAGCCGCATGAGTCGTCTCCCTTCGGTCAGTCGCCGGCGGCCAGCGTAAAGTGATCCGCGCCCCCCGCGCGATCCTCCAGCCGGGCCAGCAAGAAGAGCAGCGACGAGAGGCGGTTCAGATATTTCAGCGGCGTGTCGTCGCGCAGCTCGCCCTCGTGGCTGAGGCGCGCTACCAGCCGCTCCGCGCGGCGCACGACCGTCCGCCCGATCTCCAGGACCGCGCCGGCCACGCTGTCGCCCGGCACGATGAACGCCTTCGGCATCTCCACCTCTCCGTCGAGCGCCTCCACCTCCTCTTCCAGCCAGGCCAGCCGTTCGATCTTCAGCCAGGGCGGCCGCGTGGCCGTTTCGGGCTGGGTCGCCAGATCGGCCATCAGGCCGTAGAGGTCGCGCTGGATGGTCAGCAGCAGCCCGCGCACGCGCTCATCGCGCGCCTGGGCGCGGGCCAGCCCCAACACCGCCGATACCTCGTCCACCGTGCCGTAGGCCTCCGGCCGCAGGGCATACTTGGGCACGCGGCCGCGGCCCAACACGCCCGTAAATCCATCGTCGCCCGTGCGGGTATACCACTTCGTTTCCATCAATGCACTCCTACGCCTAATCCATAAACCAGCCTGCCGCCCAGCCAGCCCTCGACCGCGATCAGCGCGACAATCAGCAGCAGCAACGCCAGATAGCCCCAGCGGGAACGGCCCGCCGACCAGAGCCGCTTGTTGCGCAGCGGCCAGTAGAGCGCCAGGCCTATCGTCACCAGCAGCGCGATGCCCGCGCTGATATGCTGGTTGATGACCGCGAGCACTTCCGGCGTCTGCGGCGCGGCGGACTGGTCGAACAGCCCGGTGGCGACGGCCGCCAGCGCGCCGAGCCAGCCCAGCAGGAGGTTCATCTGGCCGTAGGCGATCCATTGGGGTCTCTGGCGGAAGAGGCCGAGCGCGGCAAACGCTACGCCGACCAGGGTCAATGCAATCGGGAAATGCACCGTGCGCGGGTGCAGGGGCAGGAAAGATTCGAGCATGATTCGGTCGGATGGCATCCTTTATTCGGTCATCACGAACGCGGGCTGGCCCAGCGGCTGATAGCCGGCGGCCATGAGTCGTTCGGCGAAGTGCTTGCCGCGCGGCATCCCGCCGGTGCGCATCTGATGGGCGACCAGCGGCGCATCGTAGAACACCCGCCGGTGCTCGGCCTGCCACGCCGCGCCGTCCCATTGCAGGATGGCGTATGGGCCCCGCCACTGGCGCACGAACGGCACGTGCACATGGCCGAAGGCCAGCATCTCGAAGGCCGGCAGCGCATCCGTCAGCAGGAGCTCGTCCAGGTCGCTGTCGCGCATCTGCGGCAGGATGGCCCGCTCCAGGTCATACGGGTTTGCATGGACGATCAGCAGATCGTGCGCGCCGGCCGGGCCCGGCGCATCCGCCGGCGAGATGCGATGGCTGAACGGCAGGCTGCCCAGGAACGCCGCCCGCTCCGGGCCCAACTGCTCCTGCATCCACGCCATGTGAGCCGCGAAGCGCTCCGGGTTCTTGTCCGCGGGCGGCTCCTCCCTTTCGGCGCGAAAGAAGGCGTCGGTGTTGCCCGTGATGACCGTCGCGGGCAGCGCCCGCACCCGGTCGACCACCTCGGCCGGCCAGGGCCCTGACCAGACCAGGTCGCCGGCCACGATGATCTCGGCGAACGGCCCGTGCAACGCCATGTCCGCCAGCACCGCGTCCAGCGCCACGATGTTGCCGTGGATATCCGAAAGGGCCGCGACGCGAAGCCCCTCGTGCAGACCGCTGGATCGCATCATGGCGCCTCCTCGGAGCGGAAGCGTCGCCGCCGACGTTCCGCGCTCACAGATATCGTTAGCTCAGCCGCGAATGATGACCGCGCCCAGGGCCTTCGGCCCCGCGTGCGCGGCAAAGGCTGCTCCGGCTTCGATGACGAGCGCCTCGCTGGCAGGCCGATTCGCCAGGCGCGCCAGCCGCTCGGCCATGTCCGCCGCCGCCTCGCAGCCGCGCGTGTAGACCGCGGCGAACGACTCGATGGGCAGACGGCTGCGCACCTCCTCCTCGATCTTCTGGAGGGCGCTGTGCGTCGAGCGGGCGAGCGTCACCAGGCGAAATTCGCCGTTGGACATCTCCAACACCGGCCGCACGCGCAGCGTGCGCGCCACGCGGTCGATCAGCGGCAGGACGCGATCCAGCCGGCCCCCGCGGCGCACCCATTCGAGCGTGTCGAGGATGAAGATGATCGAGGTGCGCTCGCGGAGGCCCTCCACCGTGCGCTGCACCAGCTCCGCGCTGCGGCCGGCCAGCGCCTCGCGCGCGGCCACCCATACTTGCAGGCCCATGCCCAGGGAGAACGAGCCGGTGTCCACCACGCGCACCCGTTCGCCGAAATCCTCGGCCGCCAGCCAGGCCGCGTTGTAGGTCCCGCTATGTTTGCCGGGGAGGGTCAGGCAGACCACGTCGTGCCCCGCCGCGACCAGCTTCTGAAAGACGCCGTAGAACGTGCCGGGCGCGGGCGACGAGGTGCCGGGCGGCTCCGCGCCGTCCGCCGCGCGCCGCCAGAACTCCTCGTTGGTCAGCTCCGCGCTGGAGATCATCTCCTGCCCGAAGCGCACGAACACCGGTACGACGGTGATCTGGAATTGCTCGACCAGGCTCGCCGGCAGATCGCACCCGCTGTCCGCGACGATGCGCACGCTGTTCATGGGGCCTCCGCTGTGGTGCTATGTTAACTCTGCTCAATTATAACACGCGGGACAGTAAGCGCAATGACGAAAACGGTTCGTGCGTAAAACTCGAGCGTTCTCCGGCCTCGCGGGGGCGCTCAAGCGCCTATTACGAACCGACGCGCTGGGGCCGGTCTCTGACCGTGCCCCCTGGCCGCCCCCTGGCGGCGTCCTTCGACTGCATCCGC
>MWBF01000157.1 GCA_002068935.1 Chloroflexi bacterium ADurb.Bin325 | reverse complement strand
CTCGACCGCGGCGCGGATCGCGCGCAGGTTGCTGAACGGCGCGTTGACCGGCGCGACGCAGCCGGACGAGACGATCAGCCGCCGGCCGCCGGTCTGCGCGACCGCGTCGGCGATCAACCCGCGCAACAGATCCGGATCCCCGCGCAGCACGTCGTCCCAGTGCTCCAGCCCGCCGCACACCGCGCCGGCAAAGCGCGACTGCCCCTCGCCCAGGCTGGGGCCAGCCTCCCGGTCGTGCCAGTTCAGCGCGTGGGCCGGGTAGGAGGCCGCCAGGTCGAACATGCCGGCCGGCCCGTGCAGGTGGAGCAGGTTAAACCAGCAATCCTCGACCGCGGCCAGGATGCGCCGGTCATACGGCTCGCCGAACGCGCGATACTCCGCCTCGCTCAACAGGTGGTAGTTCGCCATCTGTAGCGCGTAATAGACGCCGGCGATGCCGGTCGGCTTGCACGCCTCGATGAAACGCAGGGTCGTGCGCGTGATCGTCTCCAGCCCCGCATGGACGAGCTCGGGGGCCTGGCGCATGTGGACGACCAGCCGCTCCGCGCCGGCCAGGTTCCGGGCCTGCGCCAGCGGGCTGAAGATCGTCTGGATGAACGGCGGCGGGTCGGCCCGGTCGCCCGCCAGGCCGTCCGCGATGCGCCGCAGACAGTCGATCTGCGCGGCAAGTCGGCCGCCCCGCGGGTCGAGGGGCGTCAGGGCGGCCCACTGTTCGGGCCGCTGGATGGCCCGCCGCGTGTACTCGCGGTTGCCCTCGTCGCCGCCCACCCAGCGGTCTTCCACGCCCCAGTCCGCGATGCAGAAGCTGCTGGCCGGCGACACCTTGATGAAGTCCCAGTCCCACTGCGCCTGCCAGGCGAGCGTCGCCCAGGCCAGATCCGCGGGCCGCTGGTCGTCGCCGGGGAAGTGACGCCACAGCGCCACCGCGATCCGATCCACCGGCTGGCCGGCCACGGTCGCCCGAAGCCGCTCGCGCCGGGTCATCTTCGAAGTCATAGGTCTGCTCCCAGGGATTCGATTCTGCTCCTCGCCGGCGCTGGCCGCCGACAGGCCCGGCTTCCGCGAGGATACGGGGCCGCGCCGCTAACGCAGGAGCAGCGCCCACAGCCGCGGGCCGAAGATCGCGACGCCCACGCCGACCGCGGCCAGCGCCGTCACCAAGACCGCGCCCGCGGCGACATCTTTGGCAGTCCCGGCCAGCGGGTGGCGGCGCTGGGTCAGCAGGTCCACGGCAAGCTCGGCCACGGTGTTGAACATCTCCGCGGCGAACACCATGCCGAAGGCCAGTGATAGGATCGCCCACTCGGTCGCGCTCACCCGGAAGCACGCCGCGGTCAACACGACCACCGCGGCGATCAGCAGGTGTACGCGGGCGTTGCGCTGCGTGCGCACGACATGGGCGATGCCCGCAAAGGCATAGCCGAAGCTCCGGAAAAAGGCTTTCATGGCGCGCCGCGCGGCCGGATCAGCCCGGCGGCGCGGCCAGCCGGGCGAGGATCGCGTCCTGCCGCGCCCACATGGCGGCCTCCCCGGCGGGATCGGCGTGGTCGTAGCCGAGCAGGTGCAGCGCGCCGTGTACGGCCAGCAGCCGCAGCTCGTCGGCCACGTCCCGGCCCAGCTCCGCGGCCTGGCGCTGCGTGTAGGGGAACGCGATCACGACGTCGCCCAGATAGCCGCTCATCTCCGGCGCGCTGACGAAGCCGGGGGCCGGCTCCTGCGCGGCGAACGCCAGGACGTCCGTCGGCCCCTCGACGCCCCGATAGTTCAGGTTCAGCTCCGCCACGGCCTCGTCCGAGGTCACGACGAGCGTCACCGCGTCGCCGTCGTGCTGCTCCGCGGCGAGCGTCGCGGCGATGGCGGCCGCCAGGTCGCGCTCATCCACCGCGCCGGCATAGAGGTCATCGACCTCTACGGCGATCGAGTCCGCCGTCGGCCCCGCGTCAGAAGACGGGCCGGTCATCGGCTTCGGCTGCTCGGCCATCATCGGATGCCCTCTCCTCTTCCGCCTGGGCGGAGGAAACCTGTGCGCCGCCGTTGTTTGCGGGGGCCGGCGTCGGCGCGGCCTGGCCCGCCGCGCGCGGCTGCGCCGCCATATCGGACGGGTAGGCGATGCGGGGGTGGTGCAGGCCGCGCAGCACATCGACAAACGCCCGGCGGACGCCCGTCAGATCCGCCATCGTCAGCGGGCAGTCGTCGAGCTGCCCGGCCAGCAGCCGGTTCTGGATGCTCTCGCTGACGATCTGCTCCAGCTCCTCGATGGAGGCCGGATGCCGCGCGCGGACGGTGGCCTCCGCGCCGTCGGCCAACATCGTGATGGCGGTCTCGCGCGTCTGAGGCCGGGGGCCGGGATAGCGGAACTGCGCCTGATCGACGGCCTCCGCGGAGCCGGCCTGCTCGACGGCCTGATGATAGAAATATGAGACCAGCAGCGTGCCCTGGTGCTGCGGGATGAAATCGATGATCCGTTCGGGCAGCCGGTACTTGCGCGCCAGCTCGATGCCGTCCTTGACGTGCGTGATGATGACCTGGGCGCTCGTGTACGGATCCAGGCGGCTGTGCGGATCCGCGCCCTCCGTGCGGTTCTCGACAAAGAAGTAGGGCCGGATGGTCTTGCCGACGTCGTGGTAATAGGCGCCGACGCGCGTCAGCAGCGCATCCGCGCCGATGGCCTCCGCGGCGCGCTCCGCCATGTTGCTCACGATCAGCGTGTGGTGATAGGTGCCCGGCGCCTTCAGCAACAACTGGCGCAGCAGGGGGTGGGTCGGGCGGGAGATCTCCAACAACTGGACGGGCGTGATGACGCCGAAGAGCGCGCCGATCAGATACAGCCCCAGGAGGACGACCGTGGCCGTGATCACCGCGTTGACGAACGAGGCGATCGACAGCTCCAGCAGGCCGCGCCAGTCCCATGCGCCCGCGCCGATGCGGAAGACGGCGACGACCAGCAGGTTGGAGACCAGCACGTAGAGCGCGGCCCAGGCGAAATTCACCATGCGGTCACTGCGGCGCAGCTTGAGCGCGCCCACCAGCGAGCCGCAGAGCACGAACGTCATCAGCTCCAGGCTGCCGGCCGAGACCCAGCCGACGATCAGCGTGAACAGCCCGATCGTCACCGCCGCGACGCGCAGGTTCACGGCGATCGTCAGGATGATGGGCAACGCCGCGTAGGGCATGAAATAGGGCAGCAGCGCGCGCGCCGGCAGCACGGCCTTCACGATCAGGGTGAAGACGACATAGGCGAAGGCGACCAGGAGCATCTGCCGCGGCCGCAGCCACAGCAGCGGCTCCTGCCGCCAGAGATAGTAGAGGAAGACGGCGAGGAGCAGCGCGACGAAGCCGGATGCGGCGCGGAGCTCCTGCCACGACCAACTGCTCTGCTGCAAGCCCAGCGCGCGCAGCGCCTCGACATCCTGCGCGGTGACGATGTCGCCGCTGCGCAGGATGATCTCGTTGCGCTCGACCGTCGCGGTGACCGGCTCGACCGCGTCGCGCGCGGCCTGGCGACGTTCCTCGGTGCGCTCGGAGTTGAAGAAGCTGTTGGGGACGAGCAGATCCTGGACGATCTCGTTGACGACCGTCGCATCCTCGTCGGCCAGATCCAGCCGGACGCGCGCCGCCACCTTGCGCCGCTCGTCGGCCAGGTTGTTCTCGCGGATGTCGGCGCGCATCGCCTGTTCGAGGACGACCGGCACCTCGCTCGCCACCCGCTCCCAGGTGGCCTCCGGCAGCGCCAGGATGCGGTTGATGACCGACGCGGGCAGATCCAGCCCGACGATGGCCCGGATATAGGCCGTCTTGGCCTCGGCGTCCGCATAGCTGTCCCGACGGACGGAGGTGATGTAGTCCAGGATCTGACTGGCGAGGAGGAGCTGCTGGCGGCCGATGCGCGCCTGCGGCGGGTCATAGGCGTCCGCGACGGCGTTGGCGGCCAGCGCGCGGCGCTGCTCGGTCTGGATGTCGCTCAGATAGGTCGCCTGGCGCGGGGCCACGATGTCGCGCGGCGCGACATCGCCCACCTGGAGCGTCACCTGCCCGCTCAGGGGCAGGCGCGTGACCAGGATGCCGATCATCACCAGCGCAACCGCCAGCCAGATGGCGAGCACGCGCAGCCGCGTCGGCCACGGGATATCCTGTGACCGAAACGTACGCCAATCCGGGCGCGGCCCGTCTGCTGCGGGCCCGTGGCTTGCGGTCGTCAACACACCCCTACCGCGTCAACTGCTCGCGCACGATGCGGTTGACCAGTTGGCCGTCGGCCAGGCCGCGCAGATCCGCGGTCAGGCGCTTCATGACCGGCCCCAGGCCCTTGATGTCGGTCACGCCCAGCTCCGCGATGACCGCCTGCACGCGGGCGCGGACCTCGGCCTCATCCAGCATCTTCGGCAGATAGGCCTCGAGGACCTTGATCTCGGCCTCCTCTTTGGCGACCAGATCCGCGCGGCCGCCCTTGACGAACTCGGCCGCGCTGTCGCGGCGCTGCTTCACCTGCTTCTGGATGAGCCTCTGGATCTCATCATCGCCGAGCGCGTGCTGTTCCTTCCCGGAAACCCGCGCCTCCATGATGGCGGTCTTGACCGCCCGGATCGCCAGCTTGCGGGCCGTGTCGCCGCTGCGCATCGCCTCTTTCAGATCCGCATCCAGACGTTCTTCGAGTGTCACGTGTCTTGCTCCTCAAGATGGCTTGTCCACACCGGTTCGCCGGCCAGCGCGTCGCCTTGCAGGCCCACCAGCCGCGTCGCGGTGATGCGATTGTGCAGGTCTGCGCCCGCGGGCGCCGCGGCCAGCACGCGCAGATAGTTGTCGGTCAGCCCGGCCCACGTCACGGCGCCGGCCGCGGCCGGCGCATCCGCCGGCTGTTCCCACAGCACCGGGCGCACCTGGCCTACGAATCCGGCGCGCACGTCCCGCCCCAGCTCGGCGTCCAGCTCGTGCAGGATACGGGCGCGGCGTCTGCGTTCCTCCGCCGGCACCTGTCCCGCAAAGCGCGCGGCCGCCGTGCCCGCGCGCGCGGAGTAGGAGAAGATATGCATGTGGGCGAAGCGGTTGCGCCGCGCAAACGCGACCGTCTCGGCGAAATGCGCCTCGGTCTCGCCCGGAAAGCCGACGATCAGGTCGGTCGTCACCGTTAGCCCCGGGATCCTGGCGCGCGCGGCCTCGACCAGAGCCTCGAACCCGGCCGTCCGGTTGCGCCGCGCCATGCGACGCAGGATGGCGTCGCTGCCCGACTGCGCGGGCAGGTGCAGGTGCGGCATGAGCCGGTCGGGGGCCAATTGCCACAGCTCGAAGAAGTCCGCCGCCAGGTCGAACGGCTCCAGCGATGACAGGCGCAGCCGCGGGATACGCGTGCCCGCCAGCAGCGCGCTCACCAGCTCGCGCAGGCTGCTGCCCAGATCCGCGCCGTAGCCGCCGAGGTGGACGCCGGTGATGACCGCCTCCTGGTAGCCCTCCCGGTGCAGCGCGTTGACCTCGGCCACGACCTCGTGGGGCGGCCGGCTGCGCTCCTCCCCGCGCGCCACGGTCACGATGCAGAAGGTGCAGTGATTGCGACAGCCGTCCTGCGCCTTGACGAAGGCGCGCGTGCGGCCATTTTGCAGCGCAATGACCGGCTGAAGGTCGAAGGTCGCGGGCGGGCCGTCCGGCGGCGAACCCGCCATCTGCCCTTCCAGCAGCGCCAGCAGGTCCTCCTTGTGCGTGTTGCCGACGACCAGCTCGACGTTCGGCAGCGCCGCGACGGCCTCGCCCTCCAGCGTGGCGTAACAGCCGGTCACGACCAGCTTGGCGGCCGGGTTGGCGCGCGCGAGCTGTCGCGCCAGTTGGCGGCTCTGCCGGGCGGCCTCGCCCGTCACCGCGCAACTATTGACGACGCAGACATCGGCCTCTGCGGCGGACTCCGCCAGATGATGTCCCGCGGCGGCCAGCTTGCGGCCCAATGCGGCCATCTCGGCATAGTTCAACCGGCAGCCGAGCGACTCCAGATACACGCGCATGCGCCCCAGTATAGCCGATTTGCAGGCTGCGGACAAGCCACGCCCCCATGCGCGGGTGCGACTCAGAGTCTATCCTATCGGCTCCCCCTCTCCTGACGGGCGAGACGAAGGCTCGTCCGTCAGGAGAGGGGGCCGGGGGGTGAGGCAGACCGGCGCGTTTTCGGACAGGCCTTTAATCCAGATGCCCCTCGGCGCGGAGCCAGGCCTCGGTGAGGCGCATCCCGGCCGCGAAGTCGATGCGGGGCGCATAGCCCAGGATGCGCTGGGCCTTGGCGATGCTGAACTGGGAGGGGTTGCGGCGGAAGTGCAGGCTCCACGGGCCGACCGGCGCGCGGCCCAACCGGCCGCGCAGCCAGTTGGCCGCGGGCAGCCGCGCTAGATCCGCCGCCAGGCCGGGCACGGTCGGCAGCCGGTCGAGGTTCAACATCCGGGCATAGGCCAGATAAAACTCGCGATAGGTCACCGCGCGGTCGTCGCACAGGTTGAACGCCTCGCCGACCGCGGCGGAGTGGGCCAGCGCCAGCAGCAGGCCATCCACCACGTTATCGATGTAGCCCGGCGTCACCAGCCCCTCGTCGCGGCCCAGCAGGACGAGCCGGCCGGCCTTGATCTGCCGGAGCGGGCCTAGCGTCCAGGCGTCCCCGCGCGGGCCGTAGGTGGAGGCGGGCCGGATGATGACGTAGGGCAGGCCGCTGCCGCGCACCAGCGCCTCCGCGGTGATCTTGCTGTCGGGATACGCCTGGCCCACGCGCGGGGTGGCCGCGGCCTCGTCGATGACCGGCGCCCGGTTCACGCCGTAGACGGCCACGCTGCTGATGTAGATGAAGCGCGCGACGCCCGCGGCCGCGGCCAGGACGTTGGCCGTGCCATCGACGTTGGTGCGCCAGGCCAGGTCGGGCGGCGTCTCGGGGCCGCCGGTCCAGGCCGCGGCGTGCACGACCGCGCGGCAGCCCCGGGCCGCGCGCGCCAGCGCAGGCGGATCCAGCAGGTCGGCGGACACGATGTCCGCGCCCCGCGCGGCCAGCCAGTCCGCGGCGGCCGGCCGCCGCGCCGCGCCGCGCACGGGCACGCCCGCGGCCAACAGCCGCTCGGCCAGGTGCGAGGCGATGAAGCCGGTGACGCCCGTGATGAGGACGGGCCCGGCGGAGCTCTCGTTCATGTTCATGGCACGATTGTAGCGCAAGCAGGCGCGCCGTGTAAAACGATGGGCAGCCGCATTGTCAGAAGCGCGGCCGCGTGGTAGACTCCGGACAATCAGCACATGCGATGACAGGAACCATGTCCACCGAACCCAACTGGCTCAAATATATGACGGACTACAACGAGGGCCTGGGCCTCGTCTACGAGCGGTTCGTCCTCAACGACTTCCTGCTCCACATCAAGGGGCGCTACGGCTTTCACACGGTCCTCGAAGCGCCGCTCTACGGCATGGCCGGCGTCAGCGGCATCAACAGCGTCCATCTGGCGCGCGTCAAGTGCCCGGTGACGCTGGCGGACGACGACCCCGCGCGGCTGGACGGCGTCCGGCGCATCTGGGGCGAGCTGGGCCTGCCCGTGCAGGCCGACCTCGTGGCCGACTGGGCGCGGCTGCCCTACGCCGACAACAGCTTCGACCTGGCCTGGAACTGGGCCGCGCTGTGGCATCTGGCCGACCCGGCCGCGCTGCTGCGCGAGCTGGTACGCGTGAGCAACTGCCTCATCTTCGTCGCCACGCCCAACCCGGTGCAGGTCGGCTATCAGATGCGCAAGCACATCGTCGAGCCGGGCTTCATCAAGGAGATCGACGAGCGGTGGACCGACATCGGCCTGCTGCGCCGCCAGCTAGAGGCGCAAGATGTCGAGATCCTGGAGCAGGGCGTGCTGGACACCCCGCCGTGGCCCGACACCGTCATGCCGGCCCGCGAGCTGCTCGGCAGGCTGGGCATCCGCTCGGCGAAGTTGCAGGGCAAGTTCAGCGGCGAGGGCTGGCGCTGGTCCACGATGGACTACTACCTCGGCCGCGACCCGGATCTCTATGAGCGCGTGATGAAGTACGCCTGGCTGGAGCGCTGGCGGCTGCCCTGGCGCATCAAGCAGGTCTGGTCGCACCACCGCTGGGTGCTGGGCCGCAAGCGGCTCAGAGTTTAGCCGCACTCGCGCGGGAGCATCCTTCGAGCTGGCCCCCATCCCGGCCCTTCCCCCGTCCCGACGGAGGAAGGGGAACGTCTCCCTCCCCTGCGCAGCGGGGGAGGGTCGGGGTGGGGGCCGGAGTT
>MWBF01000156.1 GCA_002068935.1 Chloroflexi bacterium ADurb.Bin325 | reverse complement strand
GCCCGCCAGCGTGATCGGCGGGCCGGTCGCGGGGCAGGCGGCGGATGCCCGCGCCGCGATCCAGGCGCTGCGAGACATCTACCAGGGGACGCTGGGCCATGACTATGACCACATCCGGCTGGCGGATGCGCGCGCCTGGCTGCGCGAGACCGTGGAAGCGGGCCGCTGCCGCCCGCCGACAGATCCGATCAACCCGCTGGGCCTGCTGGAGCGGCTGACCGAGGTGGAGGCCTTCGAGCAGTTTCTCGGCCGTGCCTATCCCGGCAAGACGCGCTTCTCCATCGAGGGGCTGGATATGCTCGTGCCGATCCTCGACGAGATCGTCGGCCAGGCCGCGGAAGAGGGTGTGCCGAACATCCTCATCGGCATGGCCCACCGCGGGCGGCTCAATGTGCTGGCGCACGTGCTGTGCAAGCCCTACGAGGAGATCCTGGCGGAGTTCAAGGATCCGCTAGAGGGGCAGGAGTTCTGGGTGCGCGAGGATCTGGGCTGGACGGGCGACGTGAAGTATCACAAGGGCGCGCGACGCGCGCTGGAGGGCGGCGACCAGGTGCGCGTGAGCGTCAGCATGATCGCCAATCCGAGCCATCTGGAGTACGTCAACCCGGTGGTGGAGGGCATGGCCCGCGCCGCGATCAGCCGGGTGGATGCGCCGGGCGCGCCGGAGATCGACGTCAGCGCGTGTCTGCCGATCCTGATCCACGGCGATGCGGCCTTTGCCGGCCAGGGCATCGTCGCGGAGACGCTCAACTTCAGCAACGTGCCCGGCTATCATTCGGGCGGCTCCATCCACATCATCGCCAACAACCAGATCGGCTTCACCGCGGTCCAGCCCGACGTGGGCAGCATGCTGTATGTCAGCGACCTGGCGAAGGGCTTCAAGATCCCCATCGTCCACGTCAATGCGGATGACCCGGAGGCGTGCATCGAGGCCGCGCGCATCGCGTATCAGTACACGGCCCGGTTCGAGCGCGACTTTCTGATCGACCTGGTCGGCTATCGTCGGCACGGCCACAACGAGGGCGACGACCCGACGTTCACCCAGCCCGTCATGTATGACGCCGTCGCGGCGCACCCGACCGTGCGCAGCCTGTGGGCGGAGGAGCTGGCGCGGCGAGAGGTCGTCACGCCCGCGCAGGCGGATGCGCTGGTCCAGGATCGGCTGGCCGCGCTCCAGCGCATCGCGGAGGCGCTCGAGGCCAGCGAGCACATCGGCGACGAGCCGCCCGTCACGCCGACGCCGGGCGCGGCGCGACGGGTGAGGACCGCGGTGCCGGCCGAGACGTTGCGCGAGATGGGCGCGGCGCTGACGGCCGCGCCGGACGGCTTTCAGCTCAACCCGCGCCTGGCGCGGCTCCTGGAGCGCCGGCGCAAGGCGCTCCAGGAGACGGACGCGGACGCGCCGCCCGCGCTGGACTGGGGCACAGCCGAGGCGCTGGCGCTCGCCTCGATCCTGGCGGACGGCGTGCCGATCCGCCTGACCGGCGAGGACGTGCAGCGCGGGACGTTCAGCCAGCGCCACGCGGTGTATTTTGACGCCCGCACCGGGGAGCCGTACACGCCGCTGCAAGCGCTGCCCCAGGCGCGCGCGGCCTTCGAGATCCACAACACCCCGCTGACCGAGGGCGGCATCGTCGGGTTCGAGTACGGCTACAGCATCCACGATCCCTCGCGGCTGGTCATCTGGGAGGCGCAGTACGGCGACTTCGTGAACGGCGCGCAGGTTATCATCGACGAGTATCTGACATCGGGCCGCGCCAAGTGGGGCCACACGCCGTCGCTCGTCATGCTGCTGCCGCACGGCTATGAAGGGCAGGGGCCGGATCATTCCAGCGCGCGGCCGGAGCGTTTCTTGCAGGCCACCGCCGAGACCAACCTGCGCATCGCCTATCCGACCACGGCCGCGCAGTACTTTCACCTGCTGCGCCGCCAGGCCGCGCTGCTGGGCGAGGACCCCCTGCCGCTGATCGTCCTGGCGCCGAAGAGCCTGCTGCGCCACCCGCTGTCGGCCTCGCGGCTGACGGATCTGGCGGAGGGCGCGTGGCAGCCGGTGCTGGACGATCCGCAGGCGGCCAAGCCGGAGGTGCAGCGCCTGGTCATCTGTTCCGGCAAGGTCTACGTGGATCTGGCGACGAGCAAGCACCGCACCGAGGACCCGTTCGGCCGGGCGGTCGGGCTGGTGCGCGTCGAGCAGCTCTATGTCTTTCCCGCGGCGCGGCTGAGCGCGACCCTGGACAGCTACCCGAACCTGCGCGAGGTCGTCTGGTTGCAGGAGGAGCCGGAGAACATGGGCGCGTGGGATTATATCCGCCCGCGGCTGACGAACCTGATCGCGGGCCGCTGGCCGCTGCGTTATATCGGCCGCCCGCGCGCGTCCAGCCCCGCGGAAGGCTCGGCCGCGTGGCATGCGGCGAACCAGGCAAAGATCGTGGCCGCGGCCTTTGCGAGGCCGAACGAGTGAGGAGGATGAGATGAGCACGGAGATCACGGTTCCGGCGCTGGGCGAGTCGGTGCTCGAGGCGACGGTGAGCGAGTGGTTGAAGGTTGAGGGCGAGGCTGTGGCGGCCGGCGATATCGTCGTGCGGCTGGAGACCGACAAGGTGGATCTGGAGGTGAGCGCGGAGCGCGGGGGCGTGCTCGCGCGGATCATCAAGGGGCCGGGCGAGGATGTCCAGGTGGGCGATGTCCTCGGCATCGTGGCAGACGCGGGCGAGGAGCCGGAAGCCGGAAGCCGGAAGCCGGAAGCTGGAGGCCGGAAGCTGGAAGCCGGCCATGCTGTCGAGGCGACGGGGCCGGCGGGCGAGGAGGCGCGGGCGACGCCGCTGGCGCGGCGGGTGGCCGAGGATCAGGGGGTCGATCTGAGCACGGTCAAGGGCAGCGGGCCGGGCGGCCGCGTCACGCGGGAGGATGTCGAGGCCCGCGTGCGCGAGGCCGCGCCTCAGCCCGCCGCGCCCCCTCTCCAGCCGCCAGCTTCCAGCTTCCAGCCTCCGGCCCCCAGCCCCCAGCCGCCAGCTTCCAGCTTCCAGCTTCCAGCTTCCGGCCGACCGGAGACCCGCACCCGGCTGTCGCGCCGGCGGCAGACCATCGCGCGGCGGCTCGTCGAGGCGCAGCAGACCGCGGCCATGCTGACCACCTTCAACGAGGTGGACATGAGCGCGGTCATGGAGGTGCGCAGCCGGCGCAAGGAGAGCTTCAAGGAACAGCACGGGATCGGCCTCGGCTTCATGTCGTTCTTCGTCAAGGCGAGCATCGGCGCGCTGAAGGCCTTCCCGCAGATCAACGCGGAGCTCCAGGGCGACGAGCTGATCCTGAAGGGGTATTACGACATCGGCATCGCCATCGGCGCGGAGGAGGGGCTGGTCGTGCCGGTCCTGCGCGACGCGGATCGCCTCTCTTTTGCGGGCATCGAGCAGGCCATCGCGGATCTGGCTGCGAAGTCGCGCGCCGGCGCGCTGACGCTGGACGACCTGCGCGGGGGCACGTTCACGATCACCAACGGCGGCGTGTTCGGCTCGTTGCTCAGCACGCCCATCCTCAACCCGCCGCAGGTGGGCATCCTGGGGATGCACAAGATCGAGCAGCGGCCGGTCGCGCTGGACGGACAGGTCGTCATCCGCCCGATGATGTACGTGGCGCTCAGCTATGACCATCGGATCGTCGATGGCCGCGAGGCCGTCCAGTTTCTGGTCAGGCTCAAGCAGCTCATCGAGGATCCCGAGCTGCTGCTATTGGAGGGGTAATTTACATAAAGGAGCGTCGTCGTCATGTCTTACAAGGACGGCTGGGCCGCGATCCAGCTTCAGAAACCCGCCCGCATCCCGCGCACCGAATACTCCGTCGAGAGCCACTGGGAGTTGCTGCAAGCCGTGACCGGCCTGCCCGTGAGCGTGGACAGCCCCGCGACGCTCAAGGAGCGCGCCAGCCTGGCCTTCATGGCCGCGTGGAACTACGACTTCATCTGGAGCACGCTTATCAGCCGGGACGACTTCGGCGAGGTCTACACCGACATGGGCCACGCGGAGTACGCCGCGGGCGGCGTGGATCGCAGCGACACGATCTTCTCGCCGTTCAAGACGGTGGACGAGGTCCTGGACTTCGACCCCTGGGAGCAGCTCGGCTCGCGCGACCTGGGCGAGCTGACGCGACGCTTCGAGGCGCACTATGCGCGGAACTGCGCGCGCATCCCGGACGCGGTCAACATGACCGGCATCTACGTCACGCTCATCTCCGGCCTCATCTACCTGTTCGGCTGGGACTGGCTCCTGCTGGCGCTCGGCACGGACCCCGAGCGGTTCGGGAAGCTGTGCGACCGGTATGCGGGGTGGGTTCAGCAGTACTTCGACGCGCTGGCCGCGGCGCGCGTGCCGGTCGTGATGATCCACGACGACATCGTGTGGTCGGCCGGGCCGTTCATGCGGCCCGCGTGGTATCGCAAGTTCGTCTTCCCGCACTACAGGCGCTACTTCGCGCCCCTGCTGGAGAGCGGCAAGCGCATCATGTTCTGCTCCGACGGCAACTTCACGCAGTTCGTGGACGATATCGCGGCCGCCGGCGCGCACGGCTTCGTGTTCGAGCCGCTGACGGATCTGGCGTATGTGGCCGGCAAGTACGGCCAGACGCACGTCATCGTCGGCAACGCGGACACGCGCGCCCTGCTGATGGGCCCGAAGGAGGCGATCCGCGCGGAGGTCGAGCGCTGCATGAGCATCGGCCGCGACTGTCCCGGCTTCTTCCTGGCGGTCGGCAACCATATCCCGGCCAACACGCCGGTCGAGAACTGCCTCTACTACAACGAAGTGTACGAGGAGCTGAGCCGGCGCTGAGGCTGTTTGAGGGGCCGCCCGGCCACACCGGAACCAAATCCGCGGCGCGGGCGTCCATTATACTGACGGGCCTGGATTCCTGACACCGGGAAGGCGACCATCATTTGTGCCGTCGCGTCGCCGCATCCAGGCCCGTCCTATTTCCTGCAACTATCCCCCCGCCGCCTGCGTATAGGAAGCAGCAGCAAGATGTACTCGATCGGAGGCGGCTTATGGCGGACGATGAACGGGCGCGCGGCGTCGGCGTGCTCGCGGTGGGCTTCGGGCTGATCGCCCTGGGGTTGCTCTTCCTGGCGAGCCAACTGTTCGGCTTCAACCCCTGGCATGCGATCTGGCCCTTTTTTATCATCGTGCCCGGCCTGTTGTTTTTCGTGGGCATGGCGGCGCTCGGCAAGAAGGGCGCGGCGCTCGCGGTGCCCGGCAGCATCATCACCATGATCGGGCTGATCCTCCTCTTCCAGATGGTGACCGGCCTGTGGCAGACCTGGGCCTATATGTGGGCGCTGATCTTCCCGACCTCGGTCGGCATGGGCATCGCGGTTGCGGGGCTGTGGGGCGACGACGCGAACGCGCTGCGCGCGGGCGGCACGCTGACGCTCATGGGGCTGGCCGTTTTTCTGGCGTTTGCGATCTTCTTCGAGCTGTTGCTGAACCTGAGCGGGCTGTGGCGCGGGCTGCTGGGGCGGATCATGCTGCCCGTGCTGCTGATCGGCGCGGGCACGGCGATCCTGTTAATCGCGCTGCTGCGGCGACGGAGATAGCCCGGCCCCGCGGATGCCGCCTGGGGGCATCGGGGACTGCGCCTCCCAGCCCGCCCGGACGGGGTGGGGCTGGGAGGCGGCAGGGCGATGGTCGTTTAGTGGGCGTGGCCGTCGCCGTCGTGCGAGTGGCCGTGCTCCAACTCTTCCGCGGTCGCCGGGCGCACCTCCAGCACGGTCACCTGGAAGTGCAGCGTCTCGCCGGCCAGCGGATGGTTGTAGTCGAGGATCACGGTGTCGTCGTGGACCTCGCTGATATAGGCCACATAGGTCTCGCCGTCGGCGTCGTGCACCTCGATGGCCGTGCCCGGCTCGAGCCCCTCGCGCGAGGGGAAGTTCTCGATATCGACCTCCTCGAACGCCTCTTCGTCGTACTCGCCGTACCCGTCCTCCGGGGAGAGGGTCAGGTTCAGCTTGTCGCCGGCGGTCAGGCCGAGCAGCGCCTCCTCGAAAGCGGGCAGCAGCTCGCCGCTGCCGGCGAGGAAGCGCAGGGGCCTGCCATCCTGCGTCGAATCGGCGACCTCGCCGTTGTCGAGGGTCAGCGTGTAGTCCAGCGTCACGACCATGTTCGCGCGGATCGCCGGCTTGCCTTCGTTCATGCAATTGCTCCTGTCTCTCTATTTCGAGAAAATGTCTCACGCAAAGGCGTAGGGCGCGCCAGAGCCTTGCGCCTGCGCGTCATTTGCGCCTCTGCGCGAGCAATCTTTGCGCGCTTCTTACGCCGCCGCGGCCAGCTCTTCGGCCTCGGTCACCAGGTCGGCCAGGATGCTCAACCCGCCGTGCCAGAAGGTCGGGTCGGTCAGGTCCACGCCCAGGGGCGTGACGATCGCGTGCGGCCAGTCCGAGCCGCCGCGGGCGAGCATGGCGAGATATTGCTCGGCAAAGTTGCCGCCCGCCTGTCGATAGCGGGCGTAGAGCGCCAGCACCAGCAGTTCCCCGAAGGCGTAGGCGTACACATAGCCCGGCGTCCCGATGAAGTGGGGGATGTAGCTCCACCACAGCCCGTAATCCTCGGAGAGCGTCACGCTGTCGCCGAACATGGCGCGCTGCGTCTCCAGCCAGAGCTCGCTGATCCGCTCGGTAGCAAGCTCGCCCTCCGTGCGCCGCGCGGTGTGGATGGCGTCCTCGAACCGGTTCATGCTGATCTGCCGGAACGCGGTCGCAAAGGAGTCCTCGATCTTGGACGTCAGCATCCCCAGCCGCACCTGCGGGTCCGTCTCCTGCGCCATGAGCGCCTGGAACACCAGCATCTCGCCGAACACCGAGGCGGTCTCCGCGGTGGTCAGCGGGGTGTGCGCCTGGAGCGCGCCCTGGACGCCGGCGAGCTTCTGATGGACGCCGTGGCCGAGCTCGTGGGCCAGCGTCATCACGTCGCGCGGCCTGCCCTCGAAGTTGAGCAGGATGTAGGGGTGCACCGAGGGCACGGTCCCGTGCGAGAATGCGCCGCCGAGCTTGCCCGGCCGCGGGGGCGCGTCGATCCAGCGGCGGTCGAAGAACCAGGAGGCGACCTCGGCCATGCGCGGGTGGAACTGGTCGTAGGCGTCCAGCACGATGCGCCGGGATTCGTCCCAGGAGTAGCGCCGATCGGCCGCGGGCAGCGGTGCGTAGCGGTCGTATTCGAACAGCTCGTCCAGCCCGAGCAGCCGCCGCTTGAGCCGGTAGTAGCGCGCCACGATGTCGTAGCGCGACGTGACCGCCCCGATCAGCGCATCCACGGTCCGGTCGGCCACCTGGTTGGAGAGGTTGCGCGCGCTGATCCAGGACGGATACTTGCGCAGCCGGTCGTCCGACGCCTTGTCCGCCAGGATGGTGTTGAAGATGTAGGTGTTCGTGCGGGCCAGCTCCTTCAGGCCCGCGGTGACGGTCGCGGCCGCGCGCCGGCGCAGCTCGCGGTCGCCGGCATACAGCCGATTGAGCGCCTGGTCACGGGTCAGCTTCTCGCCGTCCAGCTCGTACCGCGCCGCGCCGTGCGTCTCGTCGAAGAAGCGATCCCATGCGCTGCGCCCCGTGACCGATTTCTCGTCGAGGATCTTCTCCTCGGCCTCGCTGAGCAGGTGGGGCCGGAAGAGCCGCACGACCTCGAGCCAGTGGCGGTAGCGCGCCAGCGCGGGGTCGGCCAGCCACGCGGCCGCGGCCGCGTCTGGCGCGTTGGCAAGCTCCAGCTCGAGGAAGACGAGCTTCTGTCCCAACTGCGAGCCGCGCTCGGTCACGCGCTGGAGCAGCGCGCCGCGGGCCGGGTCCTGGGTGTTGCCGGTCCAGTTGAGCGAGGCAAAGCTGCCGATGCGGCCCGCGCGCTCTTGCAGCGCCTCGAACCGGCCGATCAGCGCGGCCAGCTCGGCCGCGCTCAGGCCCGCGATGCGCCCGCGGTAGTCGCGATCCAGGGCGTCGGCCTCCGCGTCCGCGGCGTCCAGATCCGCGTCGAGCTGCGGGTCGTCCATGCCCGCGTAGAGGTCGGCCAGGTTCCAGGTGATCTCCTCAGCGCCGGTGAGGTTTGCGGTGGTCATATGTTATTCTCCAAGATGGGCGGGACAACGATCCAGGCCCGCCGAAACGGTTGTTTTTAGACGGGGCGACTGAAGTCACGGCTACGATTTCACTACCGGACAGTTTTTAGACAGGAGGCTGTCACTCGGTTAAGCTTCTGCAGTTGACAACCAAGACAGG
>MWBF01000155.1 GCA_002068935.1 Chloroflexi bacterium ADurb.Bin325 | reverse complement strand
CGAAAATTGCTCTGGCCGGTCTCCGACCGAGCCAGGGGCACGGTCAGAGACCGGCCCCAGCGGGTTTTCGGATAGACACTTAGCTGTTCTTACTTGTCAAGGAAGTACTGCTCAGGCCGCGTCGGCCCGGGGTTCGGGTAGAGCCAGGCGCCCGGCATCGAGGCCGGCACGTTCTTGAAGTTGTTCCGCACGATGCCGTAGCCGTTGGCGGGCAGGGCGATGCCGATGGCGTAGAACTGCTCCTGGGCGATCTCCAGGATCTGCTTCATCATCTCGTCCTGCTTGGCGGCGTCGCCGGTGGCCTTGATCTGGTTGTACAGATCCATCTGCTGCTTCGTCGCCTCCGGCGGCTCCTCGCCGCGCGAGTCGCCGTTGAACCAGTACTGCCACAGCTCGCCGAACTGCGATTCGCCGCTGTAGGGGAAGTACCAGCGCGGCTCCAGGATCACATCAAGGCCGCCGTCGCCGCCCCACACCATGGCGTCAAACTCGTTGGCGTCCTTGCGCGTGTACAGCAAGGCCCGATCCTCGACCTTGGGGGTCATGTCGACGCCGACAGCCTTCCAGTATTTCTGGATCATCGGGCCGGCGTCCATCCACTCCTTGCCGGTGTTGGAGATCTCCAGCGTGAAGGCGAGCGGCTTGCCGTCCGGCATCAGGCGCATCCCATCGGCGCCCTTGTTGGGCAGCGCCTTGTCCAGGTACTCGTTGGCTTTTGCAACGTCGTACTCGGTGTACTGCTTCGCCAGGGTCTCGTTGTAGAACGGGGAGGTCGGCCGCGGGGCCAACTGCCACGGCTCGCCCTGGCCCACCCACAGCACGTCGATCATCTCCTGGCGGTTGAGCGCGTGCGACAGGCCCTTGCGGAAGTCGGGGTTCTGGAAGATCGCGCGCAACTGCGGATCCTTGTGCGTCAGGTTGAGGCTGATGACCATGCCGTTCATGCTGGAGGGGATCGTCTCGAAGAAGCCGTACTCGCCCTTCTCCATGTTATCGACGAAGACCGGCTTGTTGGCGTTCGTGGCGATGTGGCGATCCATCATGTCGATCTCGCCGGCCGCGGCCTTCAGCGCCAGCACGTTCAGATCCTCGATGTACTCGTAGTAGATGCCGTCGAGATAGGGCAACTGGTTGCCCTCGGTATCGACCTTCCAGTAATACGGGTTGCGCTCCGCCTTGGTCGGGTCCTTGGTGGCGGAGGGGGTCTTCAAGACCCAGGCGGAGATGACCGGCAGATCGACGTTCTGCCAGCGGGCGTTGATCGGGGTGCCGGGCACGCTGGAACACTTGATCTGGAACAGCTTGATCCAGTCTTCAGCCTGGTTGTCCTTGATCAGCTGCTCCAGCTTGGCCGGGTCCGCGTAATCCTTGTGGAACTGCTTGCAGTACTCGGCCTGAAACTGCACCGGGCTCTGGCCGTCGGGCGTGGCGTTGCGCTGCAAGAACAGGCCGTTGGGCGCGGCAAATACGATCTTGACGGTGACGTCGTCGATCTTCTCCGCGACCGCGTATTCGCCGCCCGCGGCAAAGGAACCGCCCACGGACGGGGTCAACTCCTTGTTGTTCAGGACATCATTGAAGTAGAAGGCGATGTCATCGGCGGTGAACGGCTTGCCGTCGGACCACTTCATGCCCTTGCGCAGCTTGAAGGTGTACTCGGTGGCCTCGGAGTTGACCGTCCATGATTCGGCGACGTCGGGGATGACCTCCTTCCACTCGGGATCCCAACGCACCAGATAGTCGTAGCCGATGGTGCGGGTCAGCCAGGCGTCGTCCTGCCCGCCCTTGAGCGCGGTGCGCCACGTGCCGCCATACTTGCCGACCTTGTCCACCGGCGTGACCACCAACGGGCTTTCGGGCAGACGTTCATCGACGGGGGGCAGCTTGCCATCCTTGACCAGCGCGGCCAGTTCGGGCGCTTCCTTGTATTTGCTGACAGCGGGGGCTTCTGCGGCAGGGGCCTCGGCGGCGGCGGGGGCCTCGGCTGGCGCCTGGACGGGCGCGGGGGCTGGCTGGCCGCCGCACGCCGAGAATACCAGGGCGAGCAGGGTCAACAAACTCAACATACGGACGAGAGCCAAGCGGTTCACGCTAATCCTCCTTTGGGTTATCGAATGAACCAGATGGGTGCGCGTCGGCCTGAAAGCGAACGCGTGCGGAGATCGAGGCGGCCAACCTCATGAGATATCGGGGAACAGCACCTCCTTGTACATCGACTGCTGGTCCGCAGAAGCGATGAGGCTTGTGGTACTACGGTGACAGATTCTGACGCTGCAATGATCGACGATCAAAGGGTTGCGCCGCGCAAGGGGATGGCGGCATTGCCGGGCAAGAGCCGTCGAACACGTCGGCTGACACGCTTGCTGCGGCTGGCCCTCGCGATCATGCGCCGCGGCCCGTCGGGGGCGAGTTCCAGGCCGAGAAGGCCGAAACCGGTTTCGATGAGCGTGAAGCCCGTGTCTGGCTGGGCCGACAGCATCATATCACCCTGGCCTTATTGGTCGGAACCTTTTTGAGTCTGCGATTGACGGGAGGAAGAAAGCGGCCTCAGGTCGCCGCCCGCAAGACGCGGGCGCGGCAGCAACTACTGTCGCAGCGCGCCTGGACGCCTGACCGATTGCTGCACCGGCTGACCGACGTTCAGTCCCACAACGATCAGGCCAAACCTGCTCACGCTGCCCGGCGGCGCCTGAGACGCATTCATCCATCGTTGTAGCACCAAATATACAGGGGCATTATAGCATACTTTGTCAAGGGCCGCCGAAACACGTACACTGTTCAACGCTATCCAATTCGTGATTCCCGGAGGCATGGTCGTGGGAGGCGCAACCGAGAAAGGGAGAGCCGGGGCCGGCAGGCTCATCTCCTTCAGCTACACATATTTAAGGGGGGCCATGAAAGGCTCTCGGGGTATTTGCTGAAACTTGCCCCGCAGCTTCAGGCCGGGCTGAGCTTCGTGTCTATCCGAAAACCTGCTCTGGCCGGTCTCCGACCGTGCCGGGAGGGTCGGAGGTCGGCCAGAGCCATCTGCGACCCGGATGCGCGATCTGCGCTTGGATTAACTGCCCCTCCCATGCTAAACTACCCCTACCACTGACAAGGGGGTCAACGTGAACACGCAGGACTATATCGCGCTCGAAGCCAAGTACGGCGCGACCAACTACAAGCCGCTCGATGTCGTGCTCACGCGCGGGCAGGGCGTGTGGGTGTGGGACGTCGAGGGCAACCGCTACATGGACTGTCTCTCCGCCTACTCCGCGGTCAACCAGGGACACTGCCATCCCAGGATCGTCCAGGTCATGCAGGAGCAGGCCGCCCGGCTGACGCTCACCTCGCGCGCGTTCCGCAACGACCAGCTCGGGCTGTTCTACCAGGAGCTCTGCGAGCTGACGCACTCGCACACTGCGCTGCCGATGAACAGCGGCGCGGAGGCGGTCGAGTCGTGCATCAAGGCCGTCCGCAAGTGGGGCTACAAGGTCAAGGGCGTGCCCGACGGGCAGGCCGAGATCATCGTCTGCGAGAACAACTTCCACGGCCGCACCGTGACCATCGTCGGCTTCAGCACCGAGCCGCAGTACCGCGACGGCTATGCCCCGTTCACCCCGGGCTTCAAGATCATCCCCTTCGGCGACGCGCAGGCGCTCGCAGACGCCATCACGCCCAACACGGTCGCGTTCATGGTCGAACCGATCCAGGGCGAGGCCGGCGTCATCGTGCCGCCCGCGGGCTATCTCCGCGACGTGCGGCGCATCTGCACCGCGCGCGACATCGCGCTCGTCACCGACGAAATCCAGACCGGCCTGGGCCGCACGGGCAAGCTGCTGGCCGAGGAGCACGACGGCGTCGAGGCGGATCTGACCATGATCGGCAAGGCGCTCTCCGGCGGGTTCTACCCGGTCTCCGCGGTGCTCTCCAACAAGGAAGTGCTGGGCGTGTTCCAGCCGGGCGACCACGGCAGCACGTTCGGCGGCAACCCGCTGGCGTGCGCGGTCGCGCGCATGGCGCTGCACGTGCTGGTCGAGGAGGGGATGATCGAGAACGCCGCGGTGCAGGGCGACTATCTGATGGCCGAGCTGCGCAAGCTTCGCAGCCCCTTCATCAAGGAGGTGCGGGGCAAGGGCCTGCTCGTCGGCGTGGAGCTGCACCCGGAGGCGGGCGGCGCGCGGCGCTTCTGCGAGGCGCTGATGGCGCGCGGGGTGCTCTGCAAGGAGACGCACGAACACGTCATCCGCATCGCGCCGCCGCTCGTCATCGCGCGCGACGAGCTGGACTGGATGCTGGAACAGTTCGCGGCCGTGCTCGGGGGGTGAGTTGGGTCGCGCGCCGCTGGCAGATCCGCGAACCTGTCCGAAAATTGCTCTGGCCGGTCTCCGACCGAGCCAGGGGCACGGTCGAAGACCGGCCCCAGCGGGTTTTCGGGTAAACGCTTATGTATCCGTCAGCCCCAGGCTGATCATCAACGCGCGATCCACCTGCTGCATCGTCGAAGGGCTGAGCTGGCCGACCCGACGTTCGAGGCGGGCCTTGTCGATGGTCTTGATCTGGCTGAGCAGGACCGATGAATCGGCGGCCAGGCCGCCTTCACCCGCAGGGACGCGCACTTCCGTAGGATAGATGCGCTCGTTGAGCGAGGTGGTCAACGGCGCAACTATCGTAGTAGAGGCGTAACGATTGCCCGTATCGTTCTGTATGACGAGAACCGGGCGGCGACCGCCCTGTTCGTGGCCGATGACCGGGTTGAGGTCAGCGTAGTAGATCTCGCCACGACGGCACTGGCGGGCCATTGCGTTACGCCTCCTCGTCCCACGGCGCGTTGTGAACGATAGCCTCGTAATCTGCGTGCGCGAACTCCTCCGCAATCTGCCGATCGCGCTCGTAATTGACGGTATAGCCTTCCTTGAGCTGCTCTCGCAGGACAGACCGCCGTTGCTCAGCGAGATAGCGCTCCAGCACCTGCCGGATCAGGCCGCTACGGCTGGTCTGATGATGGGCAGCTTGCTCGTCGATATCGGCAAGCAGAGCAGGCGGCAGCGTAATCATGACTTTGGTGAAATGGACTGTCATATAGCGCCTCGATCTATACTCATATCTGTATCATAAGTATAGATCGCAGGATGATGCGTGTCAAGAGGGAACAGCATGAATTTGTTTAACGAACCGTTGCGTCCGATCAACATCGGGCTGGCGTCGTTTTACGACAGCATGGTCGCGCAGGGCGCGAACCCGGTCGCGGTGGAGTGGCGGCCGCCGCTCGAAGGCTACACGGAGCTGACGCACACGGCCGCGGGCGTGGACATCGAGGCCGCCAACGCGGAGGCGTTCCGGCGCATCACGACGGGCCGGCCGCTGCTCGTCGGCATGGGCCGCGCGGCCGATGTGATCCCCGGCTTTGCGCCCGCGCGCGGCCGCCTGCTCATCACCCACAGCGGCCCGCCCATCGCCTGGGAACGCATGTGCGGGCCGACGCGCGGGGCCATCATGGGCGCGCTGCTCTACGAGGGGCTGGCCGAGACGCCGGAGGAGGCCGCGACGCTGGCCGCGTCGGGCGAGATCGAGTTCGCGCCGTGCCACCATTACGGCGCGGTCGGCCCGATGGCGGGCATCATCAGCCCGTCCATGCCGGTGTTCATCGTCCGCAACGAGACTTTCGGCAACCTGGCCTATGCCACGCAGAACGAGGGGCTGGGCCGGGTGCTGCGCTACGGCGCATACGGGCCGGAGGTCATCGCGCGGCTCAGGTGGATGGATGCGGTGCTCTACCCCGCGCTGGCCGCCGCGCTGGCGGCCAGCGGCCCCATCGACCTGCGCAGCATGACGGCCCAGGCGCTGCACATGGCCGACGAATGCCACAACCGCAACAAGGCCGGCACCTCGCTCTTCATCCGCGCCATCGCGCCCGCGCTGGTGCAGGCGGTCAAGGACCCGGCGGCCGTGGCGGACGTGCTGCGCTTCATCGACGGCAACGATCACTTCTATCTCAACCTCTCGATGCCCGCGATGAAGGCGATGCTGGCGCCCGCGGAGAACATCCCCGGCTGCACGCTGGTCACGACGATGGCGCGCAACGGCACGGACTGGGGCATCCGCGTCAGCGCGACGGGCGAGCGCTGGTTCACCGCGCCCGCGCCGCTGGTCGAGGGCCTGTGGCTGCCGGGCTTCACGGCCGCGGACGCCAACCCGGACATCGGCGACAGCGCAATCACCGAGACGGGCGGCATCGGCGCGTTTGCGCTGGCCGGCGCGCCGGCGATCGTCCAGTTCGTGGGCGGCACGCCCGCGGATGCGCTGAACGCGACGCTGGAGATGTACGAGATCACGCAGGGCGAACATCCCGCGTTCACGCTGCCCGCGCTAAACTTCCGCGGGACGCCGGCCGGCATCGACGTGCGCAAGGTCATGCGCACCGGCATCACGCCCCGGCTGAACACCGGCATCGCGCACCGCGAGCCGGGGCTGGGCATGGTCGGGGCCGGGCTGGTCTCCGCGCCGTCGGGCTGCTTCGCCGCCGCGTTCGCCGCGCTGCGCGCCCTGTGACGGCGTGAAAGGGGGCGATAGGGCAACGCTGAAGCCCCAAACTTCCTTCAGCCGTGCGCCCTGTCGCCCCCTCGCCCTGTCGCCGGATTTGCGCGGTCGCGGAACTCATGATATATAGCGCCTATGCACACAAACGACAATCGAAAACCTTTGCTGTTCCGCGTGCTCCTCCTTGTCCAACTGATACTCCTGGCCCCCACCGCAGCGCATGCTGAGACGGTGGGCTCTCTGGCGTCCAAGGCGCTCGCCCCGGCCGCCGACTTCACCTACACGGTCAAGGCCAACGACACGCTTTGGGACATCGCCGCCGCGCACAACATCTCCGTCGCCGCGCTCCAGGCAGCCAATCCCGCGCTCGATCCCAAATACCTGCAGAAAGGGCAGGTTCTGATCATCCCCGGCCAGGCCGACGCGGGGGCGCAGCCGGCCGCGGCCATGACCTACACGGTCAGGGCCAACGACACGCTGTGGGACATCGCCATGAGCTACGGCGTCTCCGTCAACGCGCTGATGGCCGCAAACCCCGGCGTGGACCCGCAGCGCCTGCAGAACGGCCAGACGCTCATCATCCCGGACGCGGAGGGAGCCGCGGCCGCGGTCGCGGGCGCGGCCAGCACCCCGTACACCGTCCGGCAGGACGACACCCTCTGGACGATTGCCGCGGGCTTCGGCATCTCGGTCGAAAGCCTCAGCGCGGCCAACCCGGGCCTGGATCCCAAGCTGCTGCGCGTGGGCCAGGTCCTGACGGTCCCCGGCGTCTACAGGGCGGCCGTCCTGCCAGCGCCCGCGCCCGTCGCGGCCGACGAGGCGGTCGTGGACGATGAGGCGATCGTGGTCGATGAGGCGGCCGTGGTTGCCGAGGAACCCGCGGCCGAAGCGCCCCCCGCGGCCGAAATAGCGCCGGCGCCGGTCGGCGTGCCTGCCGAGTATGTGGACGCCGCCAACCAGTTGCTCGCCTGGATCAACGAAAAGCGGGCGGCCAACGGCATCCACCCGCTGGTTTGGAACGCCGAGCTGACCGCGGCCGCCCAGGCGCACGCCAACGACTGCGCCGCGCGCAACATGGGCAGCCATGTCGGGTCGGATGGCGCACGGCTGGCGGATCGCCTCGCGCGCGTCGGCTATCCGGCCGCCACGCAGAGCGAGAACTGGGCCAATTCGCGCAGCGTCCGCGGCGCGTTCGATATGTGGTGGAATGAGCCGAACACGGGCCCCCATCGCCGCAACATCCTCTGGAACCGCTACACCGAGATCGGCATCGGCATCGCAAAGGGCGGCTGGGGCTATTACGTCATCGCCGATTTCGGATCGCGCTGATCTTCGTCCCATCACCGATCACCGAAGCGAGGAGGCTTCCTGACCATGAAGATCCTTGATCTCACCATTCCGCTGGGCATCGCGACGCCGCCCTGGCCCACCTACGAGCCGCTGCAAGTCAAATACTTCAAGCGGCTGGCCCCGAACGGCGCCAACGGCCAGGTCGTCACCCACTCGAACCATTTGGGCACGCACCTCGACGGCGAAATCCACTTCTTCACCGCGGGCAAGGACATTGCCAGCCTGGACATGGATTTCCTGGTCGCGCCCGCGGCCGTCGTGGATCTCTCCGACATCTGCGGCGACTACGACATCTACACCTCCGAGATGGTCGAGGAGCGCGTCGAGGTGCGCGAGGGCGACATCCTGATCATCCACACGGGCTATCATCATTTCGGCTGGGATCACCCCACCGCGGACGAGATCCGCTATATGGTCAAGCATCCGGGGCCGGATCGCGAGTTTGCGCTCTGGGCCAAGCGGAAGAAGCTGC
>MWBF01000154.1 GCA_002068935.1 Chloroflexi bacterium ADurb.Bin325 | reverse complement strand
CCGGCCGGCCGCAAGGCCGCGGCCGCGGATGCGCCGCCGGCAGAGGCCGCCGCGCCGCCCGTCATCCATCCGGGCAGCACGCTGGACTTCATCAAGGCGCGCCACCCCCTGCTCGACCCGCTGACCGTCGTGCCGGTGGACATCCATCTCGAGGACGACTACTTCATCATCGTCATCACCGGGCCGAACACCGGCGGCAAGACCGTCTCGCTCAAGACGACGGGCCTGCTGACCCTGATGGCGCAGGCCGGGCTGGCGATCCCCGCGGCCGAGGGCTCGCGGGTGTCGGTGTTCGAGCAGGTCTTCGCCGACATCGGGGACGAGCAGAGCATCGAGCAGAGCCTCTCCACCTTCTCGTCGCACATGACCCACATCGTTGAGATCCTGGGCCAGGCGGATGCGCGCTCGCTCGTCCTGCTGGACGAGCTGGGCGCGGGCACCGACCCGGAGGAGGGCGCGGCGCTGGCGCAGGCGCTGCTCAAGACGCTGCTCGACCGCAGCATCACGGCCCTGGCGACGACGCACTATTCCGAGCTCAAGGTCTTTGCGCATACCACGCCCTTTGTCGCCAACGCCAGCGTGGAGTTCGACATCGAGACGTTGAGCCCCACCTTCAAGCTGAGCATCGGCCTGCCGGGCCGCTCCAACGCGTTCGCGATCGCGCGGCGGCTGGGGCTGCCGCGCGAGATCGTCGCGCAGGCCGAGATCCTCGTCTCGCCGCAGTCGCTCGAGACCGAGATGATGCTGGCCGAGATCAAGCGCGCGCGCGAGGCCGCGCTGGCCGCGGAATCGGAGGCGAAGGCCGCGCAACGCCGCGCCGAGGCGCTCAACGCCGACCTGAGCTACCGGCTGGCGAAGATCGAGGAGGCCCGCCGCGCGGTCCTGGACGAGACCCGCGGCCTGGCCGAGGCGGAGCTGGCCGTGCTGCAAGAGGAGGTGGACCGGCTGCGCGGGGAGCTGGCCGGGCTGCCGCGCGACGCCGCGCCCGCGGGCGGCCGGTCGCTGCACGAGCGCTGGCTGGCCGAGGCCGAGGACGCCCTGGCGCGGCGCGCGGCCCAGGCGCGGCCCCTGCCGGCGCTGCGCGCGCCGGAGCCGCTCCGCGTCGAAGGCCCGCTCCAGGTCGGCGACCGGGTCTGGGTGCCCTCGTTGCAGGCCAGCGGCGAGATCGCCGCGGTCAGCGGTCGCGAGGTCGAGGTCAAGATCGGTTCGTTCCGGGTGCGGCTCGCCGCGAGCCGGGTCGAGCTGCGCGAGCGCGGCGCGCAGCCTGCGGTCCAGGTGCAGAGCGGCGGCGCGCAGCCGCGGCCGGCCAGCCCCGGCATGGAGCTGGATCTGCGCGGGCTGACCGTGGACGACATGCTGGGCGAGCTCGACCGCTATCTGGACACGGCCTATCTGGCGGGCCTGCCCTTCGTGCGCATCATCCACGGCAAGGGCACGGGCGCGCTGCGCCAGGCCGTGCGCGAGGAGCTGCGCAGCCACCCGCTGGTCGGCGAGTTCCGCGCGGGCGAGAACAACGAGGGCGGCGAAGGGGTGACGGTCGCCAGGCTGGTGCAGCGTTAGCCGGCTTCTGCGCCGACGCAGGGGAGGAAATCGGAAATGCACATTCTCACCGATGCGGGAGCCGACCTGACAGTCGCCCAACGCAAGGGCCTGACCATCCATACCGTGCCGCTGGTCTTCACCCTCGACGGCCGCGTCTACCGCAGCGGGATCGACATCCAGCCGGCGGAGTTCTACGAGCTGCTCGCGGCCACGCGCTCCTTTCCCAGCACGTCACAGCCCGCGCCCGGCGATTTCGCCGCGGCCTACCGCCGGCTGATCGCCGGCGGCGACCGGGATGTGCTGTCCATCCACATCTCGTCCGGGCTGAGCGGCGCCATCAACGCGGCGCGGCTGGGCGCGCAGGAGACGCCGGAGGCCAACGTCACGTTCGTGGACACGCTGACCCTCTCGGCCGCGCAGGGCTGGCAGGTGGAGGCCGCGGGCCGCATGATCCAGGCCGGCTGGCCGCTCGACCGCATCCTGCCCGCGCTGGAGCGCATCCGCGAGGCCACCGAGACGTTCTACACGCTGGAGACCCTGCGCTATCTGGAGCACGGGGGCCGCATCAGCCACATCCGGGCCCTGCTCGGCCAGATCCTCGACCTGAAGCCGATCATCGGGGTGAACAAGACGGACGGCAAGTACGCCATGCAGGGCCGCGAGCGCTCGCTCAAGCGCGCGATCCAGAGGCTGGCCGATATCGTGGCGGAGCGCTTCGAGGGCGCGGGACGGCTGCGGGTCCAGGTCATGCAGGCCCACAATCCCGCGGGCGCGCAGCAGCTCGTCGCGCTCGTCGCAGAACGCTTCGACGCCCACCTGCTGCCCGTGGGCGACATCGCGCCGGTGCTCGGCGCGCACACCGGGCCGGGGCTGGTGGGGATCTGCGCCGCGCCGCTGAGCGCCTTCGACGGCATCCCCGGCCTGGCCTGAGGCCGGTTTTCTCTGGGGTATCACATGGCTCCTGGTTCACCGTTATTTCGCATCCGCCAGCATCACGGGCTGGAACACGCAACCATCACGCTGCTGAGCCGGCGGCTGCCCGGCGTGCCGCTCTTTGCGCGCAGCGACCTGACCGGCTTCATCGTCATCGGCGATGTCGAGACCGCGACGCTGGCGGCCACGGTCGAGGAGGCGCTGGCCCGGCTGCAGGCCGGCGAGAGCCGGCTGGCCATCCACCCGAACTGCGGCACGAACCTTGTCGCCGCGGGCATCCTGAGCGGGCTGGCCGCGTTCGTCGCCACCAGCGGGCGCAGCCGCTCGCTGGCCGACCGCCTGCCCAGCGCGATCCTGGCGGCCACGCTGGCTCTGCTGGCGGCTGCGCCGGCCGGCCGGTGGGCGCAGGAGAACCTGACCACCTCGCCCCAACTGGCGGGGGCCAGCCTCGCGCGCGTCACGAAGCTGGCGGGCGGGCCGGCGACGCGCCACCGCGTGACGATCGCGCACGCATGAGCCGCGCGGCCGACGTCCGGGGGCAGCGATGATCACCCTGATTCACGGGCCAGCGGAACTGCTGCGCGCGGAGGCGCGGGCCGAGGTCGCCGCGCGCATCTCCGAGGATCCCGGGCTGGCCGACCTGAACACCGCGCGGCTGGATGGCCGGACGCTGACGCCGGCCGAGCTCCAGAACGCGTGCGACACGCTCCCGTTCCTGGCCGAGCACCGCCTGGTCATCGTCGAGGGGCTGCTGGCGCGGCTGGCGGGGCCGCCCCGCGGCCGGGCGAAGGCCGAAGCGGCCGCGCCCGCGGACGAGGAGGCCGAGGGCCAGCCCGCTGAACACGAGGCCGCGCCGGAGGCGCTGAAGGGCCAGGCCAAAGCCTTCCTGGCCTATCTGGAGCAGGTGCCGGAGAGCACCGAGCTGCTGCTGCTCGAAGAGGACACGGGCAGCGGGCCGGGGCTGCGCCGCGTGCAGGAGCTGGCGCGCGGCGGCCGGGCGCGCATCGTGCTCTGCGAGAAGCCGCGCAAGAACGACCTGCCTGACTGGATCCGCGGCCGGGCGCGGCTGCGCCGGGCCAGGCTCGACGCGGCGGCCATCAACGACCTGGCCGAGTTCGTGGGCGACGAGCTGCGCCAGCTCGACCAGGAGCTTATCAAGCTGGCCGATTATGCGGGCGAGCGCACGGTCACGCGCGAGGATGTGCGCCGGCTCGTCGCGGCCACGCGCGCGGCCAACGTCTTCGAGCTGGTCGATGCGCTGGGGCTGGGCGATGCGCCGGCGGCCGGCCGGCTGATGCAGCGTGCGCTCGACCTCGACGGCGAGCCGCCGCTGCGCCTGATGGCGATGATCGCGCGACAGTACCGCCTGCTCATTCAGGTCAAGACGCTCCAGGCCCAGGGCGCGCGGCCGCCCGAGATCGCGCGCACGCTCAATCTGGGCGAGTGGATGGTCCCGCGCTTCGTGAACCAGGCCAACCGCCACACGGTCGCGCGCCTGGTACGCGCGCTGGAGCGCATCCTGGCCGCGGACGAGGCCATCAAGACCGGCAAGCTGGGCGACCGCGAGGCGATGGATATCCTGCTGGCGGAGCTGCTGACGGAATGAGCCCGGCCGGCCCGTAGGCCGGCATTCCAACAGATGCCGGTATAGATATCGAGGCGTCCTTCGGATGAAGATACCGGAGGCGCCCTGAGCGGAGGGCGTCGCGCAGCGGCGCATGCAGTCGAAGGGGCGGCCAACTGATGAGCGGAGGCGTCCTTCGACTGCGTCCGCACTGCGTCCTCCGCTCAGGATGCCTCCGCTTGCGCGGGCTTGCATGATGGCTCTGTGCTCAGGATGCCTCCGCTCGCGCGGGCCCGCATATCCGAGAAACCGGGCTTATGTGGTAGAATAACAGTTCGATCATGCATGTGGGGGGAGCTGCCCGATGGCACAGGCGTTGTATCGCAAATGGCGCTCGCAGACGTTCGAGGCGGTCGTGGGACAGGAGCATATCACCGCGACCCTGCGCAACGCGCTGCGCGACGGCCGGATGAGCCACGCCTATCTCTTTACCGGCCCGCGCGGCACGGGCAAGACGAGCACCGCCCGCATCCTGGCCAAGGCCATCAACTGTCTCGACCCGGACCCCGCGGCCCGGCCCTGCAA
Source organism: Chloroflexi bacterium ADurb.Bin325 (assembly GCA_002068935.1). Classification (GTDB taxonomy): domain Bacteria; phylum Chloroflexota; class Anaerolineae; order CG2-30-64-16; family CG2-30-64-16; genus MWBF01. Next base: position 3,765 of record MWBF01000154.1, on the reverse strand, counting down.
CGCCTGTCGCATCTGCACCGCGATCCAGGAGGGCCGCCAGCTCGACCTGATCGAGATCGACGCGGCGTCGAACCGCGGCATCGACGAGATACGCGATCTGCGCGAGAAGATCGGCTTCAGCCCGAACGAGGCGCGCTACAAGATCTATATCATCGACGAAGTGCACATGCTGACCAAGGAGGCGTTCAACGCGCTCCTCAAGACGCTGGAGGAGCCGCCGCCCCACGCGGTGTTCGTGCTGGCGACCACCGAGCCGGATCGCGTGCCGGAGACGGTGCGGTCGCGCTGCCAGCGGTTCGACTTCCGGCGCATCCCCACCGCGGAGATCGTGGAGCACCTCACGACCGTGCTCAAGGCGGAGGGCAGCCGCGCGGATGCGGAGGCGCTCGTCGCCATCGCGCGGCGCGCCACCGGCTCGATGCGCGACGCGGTCAGCCTGCTGGATCAGATGCTCGCCTACGGCGACGACGTGCTGACGCTCCAGCGGGTCGAGGCGGTGCTGGGGCTGGTGAACGCGCAGTCCATCGGCAAGCTGGTGGACTGTCTCATCGACCAGGACACGGCCGGCGGGCTGACGCTGCTCAATGCGCTGGTCGCCGAGGGGGTCGAGCTCGGCCAGCTCGTCGATCAGATCGTGGCGTATCTGCGCGGCGTGCTGTTTGCGCGGGTGGCGCGCGCGCCCGAGCTGCTGGATCTGCCGCAGGACGTGGTCGCGCAGATGGCCCGGCAGGCCGGCCAGCTCACGCCCGCCGCGCTGCTGGCCGCGGTCAGGGAGTTCACCGAGGCGCGCGCCGCGCTGCGCGACCAGGTGCCAGGCGTGCCGCAACTGCCCATCGAGGTGGCGTTCCTGCGCGCGGCGCAGGCCTGCACGGGGGCCGCGGAGCCGCCGGCCCAGGCGCCGGCCCGTGCGGCTGCCGCGCCGGCCGTGACGGCGCCGCCTGCGCCGCCGCCCGCGGCCGCAGTCCGCGCCGAGCCGGCCCGCACAGCGCAGCCCGCCGCGGCGCAGGCCCGGTCGAGCCGGCCCGCGAGCGCTGACGAGCACGGCGGCGTCAAGCTGCAAGCGGCCCTGCGCGCGGTCCGCGAGATGGAGTTTGCCGGGCAGACGCTCGTCATGCTGTTCAGCCAGGCCTTCTCGCGCGATATTGCGGACCAGATGGAGAACCGCCAGCACATCGAGGCGGCCTGGGAAGAGGTATTGGGCCGCCGGGTGATGATCCGCTGCGCGCTGCTGGGGGAGACGGCCGCGCCGGCCGCGGCCAGCCCGGCGGCCAGTCCCGCGGATCCCGACGAACAACTGCTCGACGACGCCCGACGGCGCGGGGCAGTGGTCACGCACCTGAAGAAGCCAGGCGGGAAACCGGCCTGAGGTTGGATTGGAGGACGCACATGAGCAAGGGTAGGGCACGCCCGGCATACGGGCTGCGCAAACAGGCCGGCGGCGGCAGCGGCGGCATGGCAGGCCAGTTGCAGAAGCTGCAAGAGGAGTTCGCCAGGACTCAGGAGCGCCTCGGCGATGAGACCGTCGAGGTGACGGCCGGCGGCGGCATGATCAAGGCTGTGATGACGGGCAACCAGAAGCTGCTCTCCGTCACCATCGCGCCGGAGGCGGTCGACCCGGAGGATGTCGAGATGCTCCAGGACATGATCGTGGCCGCGATCAACGAGGCCATCGAGCGCTCGCAGGGCCTCGCGGCGGAGAAGATGAGCGGGCTGACCGGCGGGCTGGGCCTGCCCGGCCTGATATAGAAGGCGCGATCACGGATGGCGCAGACCCTGGCGCGACCTGTCGCGAACCTGATCGAGCTGCTCTCCCGGCTGCCCGGCGTCGGCCCGAAGACGGCCTCGCGGCTGACGTTCTACCTGTTGCGCGAGCCGAACGGGCTGGCCGAGGCGCTGGCCGCCGCGCTCGGCGCGCTGGGCACGGGCACGGTGCTGTGCGAACGGTGCTTCAACGTGGCCGAGCAGAGCCCCTGTCCGCTCTGCGCGGACCCGGCGCGCGACCAGACGCTGATCTGCGTGGTCGAGGAGCCGATGGATGTGCTCGCCATCGAGCGCACCGGCGCATACCGGGGGGCCTATCACGTCCTGCACGGCGCGCTGTCGCCCATCGACGGCGTGTACCCGGAGAAGCTGAAGATCGCCGAGCTGGTCGCGCGCGTGCAGGCCGCGGCCCCGCGCGAGGTGATCCTGGCGACCAACCCCAGCCTGGAGGGCGAGAACACCGCGGCCTACATCCACCAGCAGCTGGCGGGCAGTGGGGTGCAGATCACCCGGCTTGCGCGCGGGCTGCCGATGGGCGGCGACCTGGAGTACGCCGACGAGGTGACACTCTCGCGGGCGCTGGAAGGCCGGCGGAGCATGTGACGGCCGCGGCCGGGGCAAGATCAGGCGGCGCTGACAAGGCGTCGCCCGCCGGCCTGGCCGGGCCGCGCGCGCCTAGCCCCGAGATTTGACAGCCCCCCGGCCCTGTGATAGACTCCGCTCCCGTTGCGCTTGAGACAGCCGACACAACCGGCGGCGCAAGCGCACGCTGACGGGCTCAAATCCAGCGACCCTCGCAGAGGCTCAACCCCAGGATTTGACAGGCAGGCGGCGGCGTGATAGTATAGCCGACCGTTGCGCAAAAAAACCGGCGCAGCCCGCACCGGCGACAGGTCGGCGGCCGGGCCGCAAGCGCACGAGCTTCGCAGCCGGAATTTGACACGGTTGCGAAGGTGTGGTACGCTTTATCTCCGCCATGGGCTGAGTGAAGACCCGGCCCGTTACAGCGGCACATTAACAACTGAAGAGTGAAAGGGAAGCTCAAGTCAGTCGATGAGTCCAGGCCTGCAGAAGGCGCAAACAATCCAACGGAGAGTTTGATCCTGGCTCAGGATGAACGCTGGCGGCGTGCTTAACACATGCAAGTCGTACGCACAGGTCTTTCGGGGTCTGTGAGTGGCGGACGGGTGCGTAACACGTGGGTGACCTGCCCTCGAGTGGGGAATAACTGTCCTAACGGATGGCTAATACCGCATACGTTCACGGCCTCAGGTCGTGAGTAAAGCCCAACGGCGCTCGGGGAGGGGCCTGCGGCGGATTAGCTGGTTGGTGGGGTAACGGCCTACCAAGGCGATGATCCGTAGGGGGCGTGAGAGCGTGGCCCCCCACACTGGCACTGAGATACGGGCCAGACTCCTACGGGAGGCAGCAGTGAGGAATATTGCACAATGGGCGCAAGCCTGATGCAGCAACGCCGCGTGCGGGACGAAGGCCTTCGGGTCGTAAACCGCTTTTCTGGGGGAAGAGCAAGGACGGTACCTCAGGAATAAGTCTCGGCTAACTACGTGCCAGCAGCCGCGGTAAAACGTAGGAGGCGAGCGTTATCCGGATTTACTGGGCGTAAAGCGCACGCAGGCGGCCCCGTGAGTCGGACGTGAAAGCTCTCGGCTTAACCGGGAGAGGCCGTTCGATACTGCGGAGCTTGAGGTAGGGAGAGGAATGCGGAATTCCCGGTGTAGTGGTGGAATGCGTAGATATCGGGAGGAACACCTGTGGCGAAAGCGGCATTCTGGCCCTCACCTGACGCTGAGGTGCGAAAGCGTGGGTAGCAAACAGGATTAGATACCCTGGTAGTCCACGCCGTAAACGATGTCAACTGGGTGTCGGTAGTGTTACACTAGCGGTGCCGAAGCTAACGCGTTAAGTTGACCGCCTGGGGACTACGGCCGCAAGGCTAAAACTCAAAGGAATTGACGGGGGCCCGCACAAGCAGCGGAGCGTGTG
>MWBF01000153.1 GCA_002068935.1 Chloroflexi bacterium ADurb.Bin325 | reverse complement strand
CCCAGCCGCAGCGCGCGCCGCAGCACGTCATCGTCCCACTTCAGGTTGTGATCCAGCAGGCCGGACAGCAGGCCGGCCATGAACCCGTCGCCCGCGCCGGTCGTATCCACCACGGGCACGCGGAACCCCGCGACGTGGCCCTGGCCGGTCGGGGTGAAGTAGGCGCAGCCGCGCGCGCCGCACGTCACCACAAGCAGCGCGAGCCGGTCGTGCCAGAGCGCCTGCGCGCCGGCCGCGAGATCGGCCTCGCCCGTCAGGAAGGCCAGCTCCTCCTCGCTGATCTTGGCGAGCTCCGCATGCTGCCAGCCCATCGACATGCCCGCGCGCGCGGCCGCGGCGGACGGCCAGAGCGCCAGCCGCAGGTTCGGGTCATAGGAGATGAGCGCGCCGGCCTCCCGTGCGTGCTCCAGCGCGGCCAGCGTTGCGCTGCGGCTGGGCTCTCCGATCAGCGAGATGGAGCCGTAGTGGAAGATGCGCGCGGAGGCCGCGTAGGCCGCGTCGACGGCCTCGGGCCGCCACAGCATGTCCGCGCTGGGGTGGCGGTAGAACATGAAGCTGCGTTCGCCGTCCGCGCGCAGCGAGACGAACGCCAGCGCGGTGCGCGCCTCGGTCGAGAAGCACAGCCCCGCGGTGTCCACGCCCGCGCCGGACAGCGTGTCGGCCAGAAAATGACCGAAGTCATCCGCGCCCACCTGGCCGAGGAAGCCGGCCCGGTGGCCCAGCCGCGCCACGCCCACCGCGACGTTGGCCGGCGCGCCGCCCGCGGCCTTCTCGAAGGCCGGGGCCTCCGCCAGCGTGACGCCGGTCTCGGTCGAGACGAAATCGATGAGCAGCTCGCCGCACGCGATGACGTCGAACATCTAGCTGGCTCCCGTGTCGGTATGGCGCGGCCGGCGGGGCGAGCGCTCCTCGGCCTCCTCGTCGGTCGTGCGGGGCAGCGTGCGCATGGCGATGCCCTCGGCCATCTCCGCGCCCGCGCTGAGCCGGACGAACTGGACATTGCCGTCCAGCGCGCGGGCCAGCCGGGCCGCGACCGCCTCGAGCTGGACGACGGCCGCGCCGGCCGCGGGCGGCCGCGGCGCGTTTCGGCCCAGCATGTTGGTGACGACGAGGGCGAGCGCGATGCCCGCCAGCAAGAACAGCGCCGCTTCGATGGCTGCCGTCATTTGGGCGTCCCCCTGGTGGATTTCGTCAGGCAGGCCTATTCTAGCGCGGGGCCGCGGTCTGCGCAAGGCGCGCCCGCCCGCCCTGATTTGCCCCCGGATTTCATCCGTGCTAGGATCGGATCATGACCATCTGGTTGAATCTGGCCGGCTGGCGGATCCAGCTCGTCTGCGCGTCCGCCGGGCCGGCGGCGCAGGCGGCCGAGCGTTATGCCGGATTCGTGATCTCACCGGCTGCCGCCGCGGATCTGACGGTCGAGATGCGGCCGGCGGCCGGCGTGCTGGCCGCGGCGGAGGTTGCGAAGCCCGCGGATAGCGAGCCGGATCTGGCCCTGTTGCATGCGCCGATACGTCTCGTGGGGGATACTTATCTACTTGACACATCGGGGATTCATGGTAGAATCGACCTACAGAGGCGTCAGGCGCGACTGTTGCATGACGGCGCGGCCTCCTTCGGCCAACTGGAGTATTTTCTGCGGATCGCCTGCGCGTTGCTGGCCTATCAGGCGGGCGGGCTGATGGTTCATGCGGCGGGCCTGCAAGTGGGCGACGCGGTGTATCTGTTTATCGGCCAGAGCGGCAGCGGCAAGTCGACCGTCGTGGCGCTCTCCCGTGACGCCGCGGCGTTGAGCGACGACCTGGTTCTTCTGCGGCCGGCAACGGACGGCTGGCAGGCCCATGGCACACCGTTCTGGAACCTGGACGCCAGCGACGCAGATGTGCGAGGTGGCGCACGCGACGGCCCTTTGGCCGGGATCTACAAGCTGGTGCAAGATCCGGCTGTCTATCTTGAGCCGCTGTCGCTGCCGGTAGCCGTGGCCGAGCTGGCAGCGAACTGCCCGGTGGTCAACGGCATTGCCGCCGACCTGCCGGGGCTGCTGGGCCGCTGTCGGGCGCTGGCGCAGGCGGTCCCGCCGACAGCGCTGCATTTTCGCAAGGATCCCGGCTTCTGGCGGCTTATCAGGTGAGGGATCGTGCAACTTAGCGATACGCCACGCCGGGCGCACAGCGTCGTCAGCCGTCTGTTGGACGGCGAAGCAGTGCTGGTTCATCCCGCCCAGGGCAAGGTGCGGGTGCTCAACAGCGTGGGCGCGCGCATCTGGGAGCTGGTCGATGGTCAGCGCTCGATCGAGGAGATCGCCCGGCTGATTGCGCAGGAGTACGAGGTGGGGTTGTCGCAGGCAGAAGCGGACGCCCTCGCATTCTGCCTTGATCTGTCCGGGCGTGGCCTGTTGGACTAGGAATCTATCCGAAAATTGCTCTGGCCGGTCTCCGACCGAGCCAGGGGCACGATCAGAGACCGGCCCCAGCGGGTTGGGCGTGGCCTGTTGGACTAGGAATCTATCCGAAAATTGCTCTGGCCGGTCTCCGACCGAGCCAGGGGCACGGTCAGAGACCGGCCCCAGCGGGTTGGGCGTGGCCTGTTGGACTAGGGCCTCGCCGTTTCACCGACATCGGATGAGCGCCGGACGCTCGCGAGGCCGATATCAGACTGCCGATTCATGAGGGGGTATTTATGGGGCAGGTAATTCAGGAACGCAAGCCGTACGAGCAGCCGGCCGTCGTCTACGAGACCGAACTGGAAGTCCGGGCCGGCACGCCGATACCGCCCGGTGGCATTCTCGATCCGTTGAACTTGACGGGCGCCGATTGACGCAGGTTGCCATCGAACAATCGATGACCGCACATGGGCCGAGACAGGAAGTGTAGCGGCCTGTGTTGCTTAAGGAAAAGGCGGGCATCGGGTAGATCCGATGTTGTTACGGGGTGAACGCACAAGCCTTACCGTTGTGCGACATCCACGATGCGGCATGAGCCAGCGCGCCGTGCTGCGCCCGCCGGGAGGATTGGCTTATGAGACGTGTCTTATCCGCGGTGATCGCCATCGCGCTGCTCCTGGGGCTGGGCACGCTGGCCGTGCTCGCGCTGCCGGGGGCCGGCGCGCCGATGACCGCCAGCCCAGTGGCGGCCGCGCCGCTAGCCGTTGAGCCGGACGCGCCAGCGGGGACCAACAAGGTCAATGTAATTGCAATGCCCCTTGATGCTACCCAGCAGTTTATTGGAGCAGGCGTAGCTTTTGATGCTGATGGTCTGGCGACCATAGTCGGTGCTGGTGTACAGCAGGTCCTGACGTGGGATGCAGTACTTGGTGGCTATCGAACCTGGTATCCGATCGACGAAGAAGGCGAGAATTTTCCGCTCTCGGTGGGCGGCGTATACCGTCTAGTGCTTGACTCGAATGCAGGGAGTGTCGTGAGTTTCGTCGGGGATGTTCCACCAGAGGGAAGCATTTCATTTTCATTAGCGCGTCCTACAGGCGCTGGTTGTCTCGTCAATGACATTTCTCTGCCTCTGGATCGAGCGGATATCATATCGGCCAATCAGTTAGCGCTATCTGTCGGAAATGTATCGCAAGTGCTTGAATGGATACCAGCCAATCAAGGCTACAAAACCTGGTATCCTCAGGACCAGGAAGGCGAAGATTTCCCGATTAAGATTGGTTATCCCTATCGGTTCTGTTTGTTGAGTGGCGGTAATTCAACCTGGCCCTAGTAGATACGGTGTATCCTTCAGAGGAGGGACATTATGCTTCGCTCGAAACGTAAGCTTTGGGTCTTCGGTTTGCTCACGCTAGCCATAACGTTGAGTACTGGAACCGTTGCTTTCGCGCTGGCTTCTAGACCAGTGAACGAGGACGCATCGGTTTATTTGCTAGACGGCGATTTTAATCAAAATACGGATAAGTTGCGCGCTGAAGCGGGGACACTGAATTGTGCAGCGAGCCGTACCCGGTGGAGCTATCTGAAATGGAATGTGGCAGATGCTCAAGGTAAGCCGGTCGATTATGCAAAGATTACCCTCACAGCCGATTTGGTAAATCTGGGTGCTTCGCCTCAAGGTGGTGTCTTTGTTGGCTTATATCAGACAACAGACGGATGGACAGAAAGCACCGTAACAGCCAATAATGGCCCGGCAATCGGTTCTCTGATTGTCAGCGTACCCATCCCTGTCTCGCCTGGCCCCATTGTGTTTGAGGGCACATCGCTTGCCAACTACATTATGGGTGAGGCAAATGGCGATGGAATTGCCAGCATGGTCGTTGCTTTGTCAGGGAATTGCGGGGAAGCTTCGGTGCTTGTTCGTATGTGGTCGAAAGATCAGTCTGCCAACCCCGATGCAGTTCCGGCTCTGGAGTTACGCGCCGGTGGCCCCACCGCCGTCACCCTGGCCGACACCGGCGCGCAACCGGCCAACAGCCTGCCGCTCTATGCGGGGCTGGCCGTGCTGGCGCTGATCGCCGTCGTGGGTGTGGGCGTCTCCCGTCGCCGGACGGCCGCCCGGTAGCCCCGCCCCGGGGGCGCGCACCCCGTCCGATATTGCACGCGCACGGCGGTTGCCCTCACCGGCAGCCGCCGTGCGCTTTCGTGTGCACGCCGGGCGCGTCTTCCGGCCCATCTTCGTGTTAACGCGAGTGATTAAGCACACCTGGAGGCCCCTTTGACATTACCTGAGTCTCAACGCGTCGTCGCCACCGGCATCGGCCTGATCACGCCCCTCGGCCATGACATGCCCTCCACCTGGGCGAGCATCCTGGCGGGGCGTTCCGGCATCGGTCCGCTGACCGCGTTCGATGCCAGCAGCTTCAAGACCCATTTTGCGGCCGAGGTGAAGGAGTTCGACGCCAGCGCCTATCTCGACCGGCAGACCGCGCGGCGGATGGATCGCTTCCTCCACTTCGCCGCGGTCGCGGCCGCCGAGGCGCTGCGCGACGCCTGCGTCGATATGCAGGCGTTGGACGCCCGTCGCGTCGGCGTGCTCGTCGGCTCCGGCATCGGCGGCATCCAGACCATCCTCGAAAACCAGGCCGCGCTGCTGGAGCGGGGCCCGCGTCGCGTCAGCCCGTTCTCCGTCCCCGCGTTGATGCTCAACAGCGCATCGGCCCACATCAGCATCAGCATCGGCGCGCGCGGCCCGAACCTCGCGGTCGCGACCGCCTGCGCGACGGGCAGCCACGCGTTGGGCGAGGCCGCTGAGACCATCCGCCGCGGCCACGCGGACATGATGATCGCCGGCGGCTCGGAGGCCGCCATCGTGCCCATTGCCATGGCCGGGTTCGAGAACATCGGCGCGCTGAGCACGTTCAACGAGGACCCCCAGCGGGCCAGCCGCCCCTTCGACAAGCAGCGCGATGGCTTTGTGATGGCGGAGGGCGCGGGCGTCATCATCCTCGAGCGGCTGGACACCGCGCGGGCGCGCGGCGCGCGCATTTACGGCGAGCTGATCGGCTACGGCAACACGGCCGACGCCTACCACATCACCGCGCCGTCGGAGGACGGCGTGGGCGCGGCGGACTGCATGCGGATGGCGCTTGAAAGCGCCGGTCTGCTGCCGGAGCAGGTCGATTATATCAACGCGCACGGCACCAGCACCCCCCTGAACGACGCCAGCGAGACGCTCGCGGTCAAGCAGGTCTTCGGCGAACACGCCTACCGGCTGGCGATGAGCTCGACCAAGAGCATGACGGGCCATCTGATGGGCGCGGCCGGCGCGGTCGAGGCCGGCTTCTGCCTGCTGGCCCTGCGCGATCAGATCCTGCCGCCGACGATTAACTACGAGACGCCCGACCCCACCTGCGACCTGGACTATGTGCCGAATCAGGCCCGCCCGGCCCGCTTCGATGTGGCGATGTCGAACTCGTTCGGCTTCGGCGGCCACAACGGCACCGTGATCTTCCGGCGGCTGGCATGATCCCGCCCTCGAAGACGTCGGCCAACGGCCGCTATGCCCAGATCACCGGTTGGGGCATGTCCGTGCCGGAGAAGGTGCTGACCAACGCGGATCTGGCGCGCGTGGTGGACACGACGGACGAGTGGATCGTCTCGCGCACGGGCATCAAGGAGCGCCGCGTGGTCGCGGGCGAACGGGAGAGCACCGCGACCCTGGCCATCCGGGCCGCGCGCGAGGCGCTGCTCGTCGCGCAGGTGCTGCCCGCGCAGATCGACCTGATCATCGTCGCGACCGCCACGCCGGAATACGCGTTCCCCGCGACGGCCAGCCTGGTGCAGGATGCGCTGGGCGCGTCCGCGGCGGGCGCGTTCGACCTGAGCGCGGGCTGCTCCGGCTTCATCTATGCGCTCAGCGTGGCCGCGAGCGCGGTGCGCAGCGGCAGCGCGGATCACGTGCTCGTCGTCGGCTCGGAGACGCTGTCGCGCATCACCGACTGGACGGATCGCAATACGTGCGTGCTGTTCGGCGACGGCGCGGGCGCGGTCGTCGTCAGCGCGTGCAACGAGCGCTGCGGCGTGCTGGCGACCGAGCTGGGCAGCGACGGCTCGGGCGGCGATCTGCTGATCGTCCCCGGCGGCGGGAGTCACCGCCCGGCCTGTCACGAGTCGGTGAGCGACGGCAGCCATTTCATCAAGATGAACGGCCGCGAGGTGTTTCGGTTTGCTACGACCGTGGTGCCCCGCGCGACCGAGGCGGTGGCGCGCAAGGCCGGCTGGAAGGCCGACGAGCTGGACATCATCATCCCGCACCAGGCCAACGTCCGGATCATCGAGTCCGCGGCCAAGCGGCTCTCCGTGCCGGTCGACAAGTTCTTCGTCAACCTCGAACGCTACGGCAACACCTCCGCGGCCTCGATCCCGATCGCGCTGACCGAGGCCATCCGGGCCGGCCGCGTCAAGCCGGGCGACCGGATGGTCATGGTGGGCTTCGGCGCGGGGCTGACGTGGGCCGCGGCGGCCCTGGAGTGGGGCGTGCCGATCCCCACCCGGCCGCTTCCCTGGTGGCGGCGGCTCTTCTCGCCGGTGTTGTGGCTCTTTGCCGGCCTGCGTTCGGTCTCCATCCGCACGGAGCGCCGCGTGTATAATCAGATCATGGGACCTGTGGGGAAGGACGACTGGCGCGGCCATCTGCGCCGGCATACCGACACGCTCCGCCGGCGGGTGCGCGCCTGGCTGAAGCGTTAGCCCTCGGACGGGGACGGTCGCGCGCGGCCGTCCCCGTCGCCCATTCGCGCGCGTGTTTTTGACCCCATCGCATCCTATGCTACAATCCCCCCTGCTGCGCCCGGCCTCACTGCCGCGGACTCCTGTTTCCCATGCGATATGTGGCCATTGACGAAGATGGCAAAACTTTCATGTCCGTGCCGCGGCGTGTTCAGCTTCTGTTCAGGGTGAGATGGTATCTTGAACCCAAACAGGCTGCTTATCATCGTACTGTTGCGAGTGTCGGCTGTTGGGGCGTGAATTTCGATCGTTATCCGCTCCCGCGCATCGTTCATTGCGTAGGAATCGTGGCATGATAGAGCAACGGATCCATCCTGCATCGTGGCAGCTTCCCCTCGGCTGGCAGAGCGAGTCCGACGTGCAGCCGCACGTCTCCCGACGTCAGGTCTGGTCGGCCCGGATGTATCCCCATCTCAAGCGAGCGTTCGATTTTACGGCCGCGTTCATCCTGCTGATCCTGCTGATCCCGGTCTTTGCGCTGATTGCGCTGATCGTGCGGCTGGATTCGCCGGGGCCGGTCTTCTTCGTCCAGCGACGGGTTGGCTATCAGGGCCGGCTCTTCGACTTCTACAAGTTCCGCTCCATGACCAACGGGCAGGATCACAGCCAGACCCACCGCAAGTTTGCCGAGGCGTATATCAAGGGCCAGGGCGCGGATCACCTGATCGACGAGCAGGGCCGGGCCATCTACAAGCCGGCGGCCAACGGCCAGGCGGTCACGCGCGTGGGCCGCTGGCTGCGGCGCACGAGCCTCGACGAGCTGCCGCAGTTGGTCAATATCCTCAAGGGCGATATCAGCTTCGTGGGGCCGCGGCCGGTCCTGGATTACGAGGTGGCCCTCTTCTCCGACTTTCATCGGCTGCGGCTGACCGCGATGCCGGGGTTGACGGGGTGGGCGCAGATCAACGGCCGCAGCAGCATCAGTTTCGACCAGATCGTCAGCTACGATATCGAATATATCGCGAGCCGCTCGTTGAGCCGCGACCTGCACATCCTGCTGGCGACCATCCCGGTCGTCCTGGGCGCGGAGAATACGAAGTAGGGGGCTTGCGGCCCCCACCCCCTGCCCCCTCCCCCGCAAAGCGGGAGAGGGGGTTGTATATTAAACGCCTCCCTCCCCTGCGCAGCGGGGGGGAGGGGTGGGCGCGAGGTCGGCCCCCATCCCCCGGCCCCTTCCCCCGTTTCACGGTGGAAGGGGAGGCGCTCCCCTCTCTCGCGCAGCGGGAGAAGGGCCGGGGCGGGGGCGGCTGGCCCCCATCCCCCG
>MWBF01000152.1 GCA_002068935.1 Chloroflexi bacterium ADurb.Bin325 | reverse complement strand
CGAAGAATGCTGGGGCCGGTCTCCGACCGTGCCCCCTGGCGCGCGGGGCGCTGAAGCGCCTACTACAAGCCGACGCCCCAGGTTCGTAGTGGGCGCTTCAGCGCCTTGGCCTGCGTAGGGCGCTAAAAACCCGCTCGAAGAATGCTGGGGCCGGTCTCCGACCGTGCCCCCTGGCGCGCGGGGCGCTGAAGCGCCTACTACAAGCCGACGTCCCGGGTTCGTAGTGGGCGCTTCAGCGCCTTGGTTGACATAGGACACTAAAAGCCCCTCCTCAGCGCGTGCGGGCGTCCGAAATTCCATTTTCCCACTTGACAGCTTTCCCTATCCATACTATCCTGTATGTGACAGGTTCATCCACCTGTCAACACGCCTCCGCGGCCACACCGGTTCTCGGCCAACACATCAGCTTGCTGGGAGGAGAGTCATGGTCGATTCGCTCCGCTACATCATCGTCGGTACAGGCGGCTTCGGCGCACACTGGTGCCGGGCCTTTCTCCCCCGGCTGACGGAGCTGGGCAAGGCCCGGCCCGTCGCGGCCGTCGATCTGCGCCCCGACGCGCTGCTCAACGCGCAACAGCACCTCGGCCTGCCCGCGGACCGCTGCTACGCCGACCTGAACCGCGCGCTCGACGAGAATCCCGCCGACTTCATCATCATCGTGGTGCCGCCCGCGCATCACGAAACGGTCGTGGATGCGGCCCTGGCCCACGACCTGCACATCCTCTCCGAAAAGCCTATCGCGGACACGATGGCGGGCTGCGCGCGCATCTACCACAAGGTGAACGCGGCCGGCAAGAAGATGGCGGTCACCATGAGCCACCGCTTCGACCAGGACAAGCAGTCGCTGGAGGCCGCGATCAAGAGCGGCAAGTATGGCCGGCTCAACTACATCGTCCACCGCTTCACCCACGACTGCCGCAAGTTCGGTTCCTGGGGCGAGTTCCGCCACCGCATCCCGGACCCGCTGCTCGTCGAGGGGACCGTCCACCACTTCGACATCCTGCGCAGCCTGACCGGCGCGGACGGCCAGACGGTCTATGCGACGACCTGGAACCCGCCCTGGGGCGAGTATGCCGGCGACAGCACCGCGCTCATCAACCTGACCATGACCAACGGCGTGCCGTGCGCATACGAGGGCGCCAAGGCCAACGCCACGACCCTGAACGGCTGGGGCAACGACTATCTGCGTGCCGAGTGCGAGGACGGCACGCTGGAGCTGGATCGCCGGCAGTTGCGCGTGCTGCGCAGCGGGCCGGACGGCGCGCCCGTCGCCGAGCCGCTGCCGCTGCTCGAACGGCCCGTCTGGATGAACGCCTGGCTGGCCGAGATGTTCTGCGACTGGCTGGCGGGCGGGCCGCCGCCGCCCAACCACCTGGGCGACAACATCCAGTGCGCCGCGCTGTTGTTCGCGGCGATCGAGTCCGCGCACACGCATGCGCCCGTCGATGTACAGGCCTATCTGCAGAAACACCTGTAAGCGAGCCGGCCATGACCGATCTCGGATCCGGCTTCAGGCCCGACCGCAGCCGGCCTGAGCCGATCTACCGCCAGGTCGCGGCGCATCTGAAACAGCGCATCGCAGAAGGCCCGCATGCCGCGGGCGCGGCGCTGCCCCCGGAGCTGGAGCTGGCCGCCGCGCTCGGCGTCAGCCGGCCCACCCTGCGCCACGCGCTGGAGCTGCTCAAGGCGGACGGCGTGGTGGAATCCGTGCCGGGCAGCGGGACGTTCGTCTCGCGCGGCGCGGGCCAGGCCGCGAACGGGCGGCGACCCGACCGCCCGCGCACCGGCAACCTCGCGCTGATCGGGCCGGAGATGCGCGACACCTTCCTGATGCACATCGTGACCGGGGCCGAGGCGGTCGCGGCGCGGCACGGCTACAATCTGATCCTGGCCAACGCGGGCAACCAGATCCCGGTCGAGCAGAAATATCTGCACGACCTGTGGGCCGGCCGCCGCGCCGACGGGTTCATGCTCATGCCCGCGGACGCGGTGGATCTGCACGACGGCTTGCGCGAGCTCTGCGCGGAGGCCGCGCCCATCGTGTTCCTGGATCGCTATTTCGCGGCCTGCTCGCTGCCCTATGTCGTGTCGGACAACCGCCAATGCGGCTATCTCGCCGCGCAGCATCTCATCCGCCTGGGCCACACGCGCATCGGCTTCGTCACGCGGCCCAACCTCTACGTCTCGTCCGTCGCCCAGCGGCTGGAAGGCTATCGCCGGGCGCTGGAGGAGGCCGAGATCGCGGCGGAGCCGGGCTGGGTCTTCCAGGGGCTGCTGCCGTTCATGCGGGAGATCGAGGCGCTCAAGCGCACGACGCCCGACCTCTCCACATTCGACAATCGCGCCATCCAGGGCTTCCTGGCGCGGCCCGACCGGCCCACCGCGCTCATCGCATGCAACGACCTGATCGCGCTGGAGGTCTTCGAGGCCTGTCGCGCGCTCGGCCTGCGCATCCCGGAGGATCTGGCGCTCGTCGGCTGCGACGACGATGCGGTCGCCGCGCTCGTCACGCCGCCGCTGACCACCGTCCGCCAGGACGCATACGCCATCGGCGTCCGCGCCGCGGAGGTCCTGATCGGGCTGCTGAACGGAAAGCCGGTCGAGCGCGGCCACGTTCTGCCCGTCGAGCTCATCGTGCGTGCATCATGCGGCGCGAGCCATGTGACGAGTCGCCGCGGCGACCCCCTCGCGGCCGCCGCGTCAGCTTGAGGAAGGAGGAGCCTGACCCGATCCCGTCACCCGCACAGCCAATCAGCAATATCGTTCCCGGCCTACATTCTGCTATCTATGGAGGCAATGCTATGAAACGCACCATCGGAATGGCGCTGGCGATCCTGGTCGTCGCCAGCATGCTGGTGTCCTGCGCGGCCCCCGTCGCGCCCGCCGCGCCGCAGGTCGTCACCCAGGTCGTCGAGGTCGAGAAAGAGGTCAAGGTCGTCGAGACCCAGGTCGTCGAGAAGGTCATGCCCCAGGAGCGCACGAAGGTCACCTTCTGGCACATCTTCGGCTCCGGCCCGTCGCGCGACATCTTCGACAAGCTGATCGCCGAATTCAACGTAGAGAACCCGCAATTCATCGTCGAGCCGGTCTACACCGACTTCTGGACCTATGACCAGAAATTCCTGGCCGCGGTGGCCGCCGGCGACCCGCCGGATGTCATCATGGCCGATCAGACCCGCGCCGGCCAGCGGGCCGAGGCGAAGCAGGTCATCGCGCTCGATCCGTACATCCAGGCCGACAACTTCGATATGTCCGTCTTCTGGGAATACCCCCAAAAGGATGTCCGATGGCAGGGCGAGACCTGGGGCATCCCCTTCGGGCCTGACACCCGCATCCTGTTCTACAACAAGGACAAGTTCGTCGAGGCCGGGCTGGACCCTGACAAGCCGCCCAAGACCTGGGACGAGCTGTTCGACTATGCGCAGAAGCTCGACAAGAAGGATGATGCGGGCGAGCTGACGCAGGTCGGGTTCAACCCGTGGTGGGGCAACGTCTGGGTCATGCCGTTCATCTTCACCACCGGCACCGAGGTCGTGGACGAGGCCGGCCAGATCCATATCGACTCGCCGGAAGTCCTCGAGACCGCCACCTGGTACAAGCAGTGGGTGGATCACTACGGCAAGGAGAACCTGGACAATTTCGCCAGCAGCTTCGGCTCCGGCGCGCAGGACCCGTTCATCAGCGGCCAGGTTGCGATGATCATCCAGGTGCAGACCTTCATCGGCGACCTGCAACAGTATGCGCCGGACATGAGCTGGGGCGACGCGCTGATCCCATACAAGAAGGAGCCGGCCTCCTGGGGCGCGGGCTTCGATCTTGAGGTCCCGACCGGCGCGAAAAACCCGGACGGCGCATGGGCCTTCATCAAGTTCATGACCGAGAAGGACACGCAGGTCAAATTCGCGGTTGCGTCCGGCTGGATGCCGTCGCGCGTCGAGGCGGCCCAGGACTCGCAGCTTGCCAGCACGCCCGGCTGGGATGTCGTGCTGGAGAGCATGAAGGTGACGCACAGCCGCAGGTTCGTGCTCGAGGCGCCGACCTGGTACGGGCCGCTGACGACCGCCTTCCAGGAGGTCTGGGACGGCGTGAAGACGCCGGAGCAGGCCGTCACCGATGCGCAGGCCGCGGTGGATCAAGAGATCGCCAACTTCCACGCGACGCATTAACAAGCTAACCTCGCCCCCTTGCCCCCTCTCCTGATGGACGAGCCTATAGCTCGCCCGTCAGGGGAGGGGATGGGGGGCGAGCTCGCCAACCTGCTTATCATAAGGACGCTGCGATGTCCGCACTCACCCGACGTCTGATGCGCAACCACAGCAAGGGCTACTGGCGCGAGGCCGCCATGGGCTATCTGATGGCCGCGCCCTGGCTGATCGGCTTCCTGGTCTTCACCGCAGGGCCGATCCTGCTCTCCTTCTTCTACAGCTTCACCTCGTTCCAGGTGACGACGCCCCCGCGCTGGCTGGGGCTGACGAACTATCGCATCCTCCTGTTCGACGATCCGAAGTTCCACACCAGCCTCTACAACACGGCCTATTATGCGATCTTCGTCGTGCCGCTGACCATCATCACCGGCCTCATCGTCGCGGTGCTGATGAACCAGCGCATCGCGGGGCGCTCGCTCCTGCGCACCATCTACTATCTGCCGTCGGTGGTCTCCGGCGTCGCCAGCGCGATGCTCTGGCTCTGGATCCTCAACCCCAAGTTCGGGCTCATCAACGTGGCGCTGAGCTGGTTCGGCATCAAAGGCCCACCGTGGCTCAACAGCGCGGAATGGTCCAAGCCCGCGCTCATCGTCATGAGCCTCTGGGGCATCGGCGGCACGATGATCATCTACCTGGCCGGGCTCCAGAGCGTGCCGCAGTCGCTGCTGGAGGCCGCGGAGATCGACGGCGCGGGCGCGTGGCGGCGCTTCCGCCACATCACGCTGCCGATCCTCTCGCCGACCATCCTCTTTACGATGATCACGAGCACCATCGGCTCGTTCCAGGTCTTCACCCAGGCCTATGTCTGGGGCGGCGGCGCGGGCGGCGGACAGCGCGATTCGCTGCTGTTTTATGTCCTCTACCTCTACCAGCGCGCCTTCAACGAGCTCAAGATGGGCTACGCTTCCGCGCTCGCCTGGATCCTGTTCCTGATCATCCTGGCCCTGACCATCATCCAGTTCCGCTTTGCGCAGCGCTGGGTCTACTACGAGGGCGGCGACGAAGGGAGGATCATCTGATATGGCAATTCCCGAGATCCGGACCGCGCCCCCCAGGTCGCTGCCCTTCTGGCAGAGCCGCACGTTCCAGGATCGCGCCTGGAGCATCGCGGTCACCATCATCCTCTGGGTCGGCGCGCTCTCCTTCCTCATGCCGCTCTTCTGGATGATCAGCACCTCGCTCAAGAGCGACAAGCAGGTGTTCGCCGTGCCGACGGTGTGGATTCCCATCCCGCCCATCTGGGAGAACTACCCCAACGCGCTGACGCGCATCCCGTTCCTGCTGTTCCTGCGCAACTCGCTCATCACGTCGGTCATCCCGGTCATCGGCGCGGTGCTGAGCGCATCGATGGTCGCCTATGCCTTTGCCCGGCTGCGCTGGCCGGGGCGCAACATCTGGTTCCTGATCCTGATTGCCACGATGATGCTGCCGGGCCAGGTGACGATGATCCCGATCTACGTCGTCTATTCGAAGATCGGCTGGGTCAACACCTTCCTGCCGCTCACGGTGCCGTGGTTCTTCGGCGGCGCATTCTACATCTTCCTGCTGCGCCAGTTCTTCCTCGGCATCCCCAGCGAGCTGAGCGACGCCGCGCTGATCGACGGCTGCTCGCACCCCGGCATCTGGTGGCGCATCATCCTGCCGCTGTCCAAGCCCGCGCTGACCACCGTCGCGATCTTCACCTTCCTGCTGACATGGAACGACTTCTTCGGCCCGCTGCTCTATCTGCGGAGCGAGAGGCTCTACACCCTGCAGGTGGGCCTGCAATACTTCCGCGAGCAGTACTCGGTCCAGTGGCAGGAGCTGATGGCGGCCTCGACGGTCGTGCTGCTGCCCGTCCTCATCATCTTCTTCCTCGGCCAGCGCCTGTTCGTCCAGGGCATCACGCTGACCGGGCTGAAGGGATAGTTGGTGTCTCAGTCTGCGCAGGCAGACTTGGTAATGGTGGCCGTGACTTCAGTCGCCGGGGAACTTTTCGCAGGCCGACTTGGCAATGGCGGCCGCGGCTTCAGCCGCCAGACATTTCGTCAACCAGCTTCTCAGGAGCCCTGCCCGTGATCTCGACCGACCCGCAACCGACCGCGACCGTCGCGCCCGGCATCGAGTCCACCATCCGCACGGTCTACATCGTCCCCTCGTCGCACCTGGACATCGGGTTCACCGCGCCCGCGGATGTCGTGGCCGAGGATTACAAGCCGCAACTGGATCGCGCGCTGCATCATCTCGACCGCATCCCCGACCTCGTCTGGAACATCGAGGAGGTCTGGATGCTGGAACAGTGGCTCGACCGAACGGCCGACCCCGCGGCCGTGGAGCGGCTGCTCGGCCATGTCCGGGCCGGCCGGCTGGGGCTGCTGGGCGGCTGGGCCACCGAGCACAGTGCGCTGCTCGACGCGGCCGAGCTGGCCCACTTCCTCTACCCCGCGGAGGAGCTGCGGCTGAAGTACGGCCTGCACATCGACACCGTGCTGCAGAACGACGTGCCGGGCTATTCGTGGAGCTACCCCGGGCTGTTTGCCGCGGCCGGCTACCGCTACTTCCTGGCCGGCCTCAACCTGTTCATCGGCGGCGGGACGAGCATCTCGCGCGGCGATCTGCCCTTCCACTGGCAGGGCGCGGACGGCGGTACGATCCTGACGTGGGTCAACTTCGATTCTTATGTCGAGGGGTTCGAACAGCTCACCCTGCACAGGGGCGCGATCTCCGAGGACAAGCTGGCGGAGGCCATGCGCCGCTACACCGACGCGGGCTACCCCTACGACGCCATCCTGCTCCAGCACTCCTTCGACAACCTGGACATCGACGGGCTGGGCGTGCCCGCGCTGACGGAGCTTGTCCGCGAGTGGAACCGCACGTACGCCAACCCGCAGCTCGTGCTCGCCACACCCGGCCAGTTCTTCCGCCACATGGAGGCGCGGCACGCGGGGCGGTTCAAGACCTACCGCGGTGACTGGGCCGGCCGCTGGGAGGAGGTCAAGGTGGGCAGCCCGGCCGGGCACGCGCTCGTCCGCTGGGCCAAGGCCGACCTCGCGACGGGCGCGGCGCTCTCCGCGCTCGCGGGCCTGCTGGACGGGGCGCGCCCCGCGGATGGGCCGGCGCTCGGCGCGCGCATCGATGCGCTCTACCGCGACCTGCTCTGGTGGGACGAACACTCCGTCGGCAGCCCGGTCCCCTGGCCGAACTACTTCACCGAGGCCGAGACGAACCAGGACAACCGCCTGCGCTGGGAGATGGCGCAGAAGATCGGCCGGGAGGCCGCGGCCCTGCGCGCAAGCGGCGCGGCGGCCATCGCGGCGCGGGCCGCAGGCGCGCAGCCCGGCATCGTCGTGGTCAACCCGCTGGCATGGGAGCGCGGCGGGCCGGTTACATTGTCATGGCCCGGCGATTCAGTTGATGCGACCGCAGCGGAGCATCCTGAGCGGAGCGGTGGTGTTTCCGCTGCGCAGTCGAAGGGTGCGGCATCGTGTCCTGACAGAGTGCATCCTTCGACTGGCGCTGATTCGTCATCCTCGTTGAGCCGTGCACCCGCTCAGGATGCTTCCATTGGCGGCGCCTCGTCCCCTACGTTGAGCCGTGCGCCCGCTCAGGATGCTCGCTCACGCCTGACCCTGCGCGACGAGGCGACCGGGGAGCTGATCCCCGCTGAAGTCGCGGGCGGGCTGCTCGCCTTCATCGCGCCGCCGGTCCCGGCCCTGGGCTATCGCCGGTTCGAGTTGTGGCCCGGTCGGAGACCGACCACAGCGGGCTATGAGTTGTGGCCCGGTCGGAGACCGGCCACAGCGGGCTATGGGTTGTGGCCGGTCTCCGACCGTGCTGCCGACGACCGCGCCCGGCTGGAAAACGATCACTTTCGCATCACAGTTGACCCCACGACCGGCGCGATCACGAGCGTGTACGACAAGAGCGCGGGCCGCGAGCTGGCAGCCGCGGGGGAGGCGTTCAACGCGCTCATGCGGGCCGAGCGCGGCAAGGGCCACCCGCGACAGCTGGCCCCGGTCGAGTCCGGGCCGGCGACCGTGGCCGTGGCGCACGGCCTCCTGGCCGACACGCTGACCATCGAGCGCGCGGGCACGCCGTTCGTGCGCACCACGATCGCCCTGCCCGTGAATCAGCCGTGGCTCGAATGGACCAACGAGGTGGATCGCAGCCTGATGGCCGAGGCGCCGCCGGGCCACGGCTCCGATTTCTACCTGTTCGGCTTCCCCTTCAGCCTGGCAGCCGAGGGGCTGCAATTCCGGCCCGAGACCGCCG
>MWBF01000151.1 GCA_002068935.1 Chloroflexi bacterium ADurb.Bin325 | reverse complement strand
GATCCGCCGCCACCCGGATCAGTGGCTCTCGTTCTTCAACCTCTGGAGCGAGAACAAGCTGCCCGTCGCCAGCGAGCAATGAGGGTTTGCACCGGAGTGGTCATGGTTTCTGGGCCGCCGTCCAGGATAAGAATGTCGGAAGCACCCTGAGCGGAGGACGCTCTGACGGGGGCTCGGTCAGAGACCGGCCCCAGCATTTTTCACCTGCTCTGGCCGGTCTCCGACATTTTTCACCTGCTCTGGCCGGTCTCCGACCGAGCCAGGGGGCAAAAATGCCGGAAGCACCCTGAGCGGAGCACCCTGAGCGGAGTGGTCATGGCCTTTGGGCCACCGTCCAGGATGAAAATGCCCAACAGCCTTCTGAGCGCAGCCGTCGTATCGTGCGGCGCTGTTCGGCTCGGGATAGGCGCCGGAGCCGGCATCACGTGGTGATGCCCGGCGTCACGCAGCGACGCACGCAGTCGAAAGGGCGGCCATCTTCTACACCGATGAAAACTTGACGGCGCGGCGCGGTGGGGCTATACTGGAATCGAACACATGTTCTGATTCACGAGCAGGCCGTCGGGCGTCAGCCCGACGCGCCCCACCCGACCGAGGCCCCCATGCCGAAATGCAGGCTGCGCCGCTTCTCCGAGACAATCGACCTGTTTCGCCAGTTGCCCGCGGAGCGCCAGGAACGGGTGCTGACGCAGATCGCCTTCGACCGGGTCGGCATGGAGCCGCTGCCGGAGGCCGCAGAGGAGGGGCCGCCGCCGGTCAATCGGCGGAACGAGACGCCGCCTGCGCCCCCGCGCCAGCCGCATCCGGCCCGGCCGCCTCAGCCATCTCCGCAACGATCAGACGATGAATCGCCTCCCGCTTCTCAGGAGAGGCCTCTCGCAGATAACGCAGCAGCTCCCGCTCGTTCTCCGAAAGCCCGACGCCCTCGAAAGCGGTGAGCAGCGCGTCCAGCAGGGCGTTCAACGGCGCGGCGAGGTTCTGGCGCAGGGGGGACGGCGCGGGCGGCCCCGCCTCGACCCCGTCGAGGATCTCGCCGGGCGTCAGGCCCAGCGCCTGGGCAATCGCGCTCAGGACCCACAGGTCGGGCGGGCGGTGGCCGTTCTCGATGCGCGACATCGTCTCGCGCGCCAGCACCTTGCCCTCCGGTATATACTTCCGGGCCTCGTTGACAAGCTGCACCTGCGACCAGCCGCGGCTCTCGCGCATGAACTTGATCCGGTTGCCTATCTGCATGGCATGCCTCGCGCATCTTTCGGGCTCGATCCGCGCCTCTGCGGCCGACGGGCCGCGCTTCTGGCGCGGGCCGCATCGTGCGACCATTATACTACATGGGGGAGCAGCGGGGAACGCGGGGGGCCGGGGGATGGCCTGCCCGCCAGACGAGGCGCGCCCCATCTGGCGGACGGCGCGCTTAGCGGCCGCCGAACAGGCCGGCCAGGCCGCCGAGGCTGCCCAGGTCGAGGCTCTTGCCCGCGGCCAGGTTGTCCACCTGGCTGGCAAGGTTCGGCGGCAGCTTCGACTTGACGAAGTCGAGCACGGTGTTGACCGCGATCTGCGCCTGCGCCTCCGTGATGCCGGCTTTCTGCGCCACAAGCTTGATGATCTCGTCCATGTTGCTCCTCCGGATGGGTTTATCGCGCCATAAGGCGCAAGCATTCTACCCGTTTTTTCCACAGACCCCTGTGAGCCTCGTTCCTGAATCCGCCGATTTGCATGAAGGCGCGTGAATGCTTAAAGTATCCCGATGTGTTATGATAAAGGGCAGGCACAACCTTCAGATGCGCTGCCAACATATCCAGGAGCGAAGCGCATGGCCGCTCCGGCCACCGGCTTTGCGATGGGCGTCGCCGCCGGCAGCGTGAGCAAGAAAAGACCGATGTACCGAGAGCAATCTGCATGATCCTGGGCGGATTCCCCATCACGGAAGTCTTCCTGATCGTCGCGACGCTTCTGATCGTCAGCGTGCTGGCCAGCAGGGTCTCCGATCGTTTCGGCGTCCCCGCGCTGCTCTTCTTCCTGATCGCGGGGATGCTGGCCGGGTCCGAGGGGCCGGGCGGCATCTACTTCGACGACTTCAAGCTGGCCCAGGCCGTCGGCGTGGTCGCGCTCGTGTTCATCCTCTTTGCCGGCGGGCTGGATACGCAGTGGTCGCGCGTCCGGCCGGTGCTCTGGGAGGGCGCGGTGCTCGGCACGCTCGGCGTGCTCATCGGCGCGATCGCGGCCGGGCTGTTCGCCCACCTGGTGCTCGGCATGCCCCTGCTGGTCGGGCTGCTCATCGCCTCCATCGGCTCCTCGACGGACGCCGCGGCGGTCTTTGCGGTCATGCGCAGCGGCGGGTTCCGCCTGCGCGGCCTGCTCGCGCCGCTGCTGGAGCTCGAATCGGGCAGCAACGACCCGATGGCGATCTTCCTGACCGTCGGCTGCCTCCAGCTCATCACCGTGCCGGGCGCGTCCCCGCTGGATCTCGTCGTGCGCTTCTTCGTCCAGATGTCGCTGGGCGTCCTCATCGGCATCCTGGCCGGCAAGCTGGCCGCGCGGCTCATCAACCGCCTGCGCCTCGGCTATGACGGCCTCTACCCGGTCGTCACCGTGGCGACCGTGCTGCTCGTCTACGGCGTGGCCGAGACCGTCGGCGGCAACGGCTTCATGACCGCCTACGTGTTCGGCATCGCGCTCGGCAACCAGCAGTTCGTCCACAAGCGCAGCCTGACCCAGTTTCACGACGGCCTCGCCTGGCTCATGCAGATCGTCATGTTCCTGGCGCTGGGCCTGCTCGTCTTCCCCAGCGAGCTCGCGCCGAACATGGGGGTCGGCCTGTTGTTCACCGCGTTCGTGATGTTCGTCGCGCGGCCGATATCGGTCTTCCTCTGCATGCTGCCGTCGAAGATGCACCTCCGCGAAAAGCTGTTCGTCTCCTGGGCCGGGCTGCGCGGGGCCGCGCCGATCGTGCTGGCGACCTATCCCGCGCTGGCCGGCATCCCCGAGGCGCGCGAGATCTTCCACATCGTGTTCTTCGTGGTCCTGGTCTCCGTGCTGGCCCAGGGCGCCACGCTCACGCCGGTCGCGCGCTGGCTGAAGGTGCTGGCCGCGCCCGGCGAGGCCGACGACGGCCAGTCCATGCACGCGCTCTCCGAGCAACTGCGCGAGCTGGTCATCCCGCCCGACAGCTCGGCGGTGCATCGCACGGTGGTGGAACTGGGACTGCCCGAGGGGTTCCTGATCGTGCTGGTGCGCCGCGAACGCAGCTCCATGATCCCCAACGGCAACACGCGGATCCTGGCGGGCGACCGGCTGATGGTGCTGGCCGAGGATGAGATCTTCAACCAGGTGGCCGGAAAGTTGACGCACGCGGCGTAGCCCCTGGCCCGGAAGCCGCCCCGCGCAAGCGGCCGCATGTCATTTTGTCCGCAACGCGGCCCGTGCTATAATATCCGCTTGCTGGGCTGGCCCGACAGACGGGGCCTGCCCCTGATCGTCCCGGAGGAAGTTTCACCTGTGAAGACCTATCTCTATCTGGTGCAGATCATCCTGGCCGTCGTCATCTGCGCCCTCGTCCTGGTGCAGGCCAAGAACGCCGGCATGGGCAACGTCTTCGGCGGCAGCGACATGGGTGTCTATAAGACGCGGCGCGGGGTCGAAAAGACCCTCTTCAATGCCACCATCGTCATCGGCATCCTGTTCCTGCTGCTCTGCGTGCTCACCGTCGCCATCAAATAATCGACTTTGGGCAGATACCTCCGCTGGCAGGCGGCCATCGCCCTTCTGGGCATCATCCTGCTGGCCGCCCTGCTCCGCTACACGGCCTACAATTTCACCAGCGTGATCGTCCCTGAACGGGGCGGGACGCTGGTCGAAGGCGTGGCCGGCAACCCGCAGAACCTCAACCCCCTGCTCAGCCAGTACAACCGGGTGGATGGGGTGCTCGGCGCGCTGCTCTTCAACGGCCTGACACGGCTGGACGAGCACGGCAACGTCGTGCCAGACCTGGCCGAGAACTTCGTGATCAGCCCGGACGGCCTGGTCTACGACTTCCGCCTGCGCTCCGGCCTCTACTGGCACGACGGCGCGCCCGTCACCGCGGCCGACGTGCTTTACACGACGGCCGCGATGCAGGCGGGCGACTTCCCCGGCGCGACCTGGCTCAGCACCCTCTGGCGCGCGGTCGAGGTCAGCGCGCCCGAAGGGCCGGAGGGCCTGGCGATCCGCTTCACGCTCAAACAACCGCTGGCCCCCTTCCTCGACTACACGACCATCGGCCTGCTGCCCGCGCACCTGTGGGAGAAGGTGCCGGTGGGCGAGATGATGAACTCGCAGCTCAACACCCGGCCGGTGGGCACCGGCCCCTTCAAGCTGGATCTGATCACCGCGACGCGCGCGGAGCTGAGCGTCAACGAGCGCTATCACGGCGCGACGCCCTACCTGACCGGCCTGTCGATGCGCTTCTACCCCGATCATCAGAGCCTGCTGCCCGCATATGAGCGCGGGGAGATCGACGCGATCAGTTGGGTGTGGCCCGAGGACATGGCCGAGGCCGCCAAACAGGAGGATCTGCAGCTCTTCTCCGCGCCCTATTCCGGCTACACGGCCATCTATCTGAACCTGCACAACCCCAACGTGCCGTTCTTCGCCGAGACGGCCGTGCGCCAGGCGCTGCTCTACGCCCTGGATCGCCAGGCGCTGATCGACAACGTGCTGCACGGCCAGGGCCTGGTGGCCCATTCGCCCATCCTGCCCGACACCTGGGCCTACGACGAGCATGTCAAACAGTATCATTACGACCCCGTGCACGCGGCCCAGCTCCTGGACGAGGCCGGCTGGATCGACAGCGACGGCGACGGCATCCGCGACCGCGAGGGGGTCAAGCTGGCCTTCGTGCTCCTGGGCGACATGACCGATATGATCGAGGCCATCGCCGAGGACTGGCGCGCGGTCGGCGTGCTGGCCTCGCCGCAGACGGTGACGCTGCCGGGGCTGACGAGCGACTTCCTGGCCCCGCGCACCTACGACGCGGCCCTGGTGCACTGGGAGCTCTCCGGCGACCCGGACCCCTACCCGCTCTGGCATTCGACGCAGATCGAGGCCGGCCAGAACTATGCCGGGTGGGAGAACCGGGCCGCGGACGAGGCCATCGAGCAGGCGCGCAAGCTGACCGACCGCGCGGCGCGGCGCGACTACTACATCGAGTTCCAGACCATCTTCGCCGAGGAAGCGCCGGCCCTGCTCCTCTACCATTCAGTCTACACCTACGGCGTGCGCGACAAGGTGCACGACGTGCAGATGGGCCCGCTGAACACCCCCGGCGACCGCTTCAAGAGCATCGCCCAGTGGTACATCGTGACGAAACGCATCACCGTCAAAAACGCACCCCCCAGACTTGACACAGCGAACCAGTAATGGTATAAAGCGGTCACACAAGGAGAGTGCCCAGCCGAAGTGGCGGAATGGCAGACGCGCTAGGTTCAGGACCTAGTGAGGATTATCCCTCGTGTGGGTTCAACTCCCACCTTCGGCACTGTGCAGAAAAATCCCACGCAAGACTCCGGTCGCGTGGGATTTTGCGTCTTGATGAGGGAGCTTCGCCGATGGCGCCACGCATGACACGCCTGCTGCCGGGTCGACCGGGCCTGATGCTCATCCTGGGCGTCGTGGTCGCGATCATCTTCGGCGTGGGCTTCGTAAACCAGGCGCTGATGCGCCGGGACATGCTGGCGCAGTACGCGCAGGCGCAGAACAAGGTCGAGCGGCTGGAGGAACAGAACCGGGTGCTCCAGCAGGATCTGGATCGAGCGCAGCAGGGCCAGCTCGTGCCGCAGAGGGCCTGGGAATACTTCGGCAAGACGCCCAAGGGCGTCAACGTCATCGTCGTCAAGCCGGAGGCGGCCGAGCCCGCGCCCGCGGCCCCCGTCGCGGCGCAGAAGCCCGCCTGGCGGCTCCTCTTGGAGCGGTGGGTATCATCCTTGACAGGAAACTGAATCCGGGTATAATAGAAATATCATCGCGGGGTGGAGCAGTGGCAGCTCGTTGGGCTCATAACCCAAAGGTCGCAGGTTCGAATCCTGCCCCCGCAACTTACGGGAGTCCGGCAGCCGCGCCGGACTTTTGTTTTCCCGGCGGCGTGCAGCAAAACGCCCCTGATTTGACGAAGCGCGGCCGGCCGGCTATAATGTCATATCTGTGAGCGGCGACGTAGCTCAGTGGCAGAGCAAGCGGCTCATAATCGCTGGGTCCTCAGTTCGAGTCTGAGCGTCGCCACCTGAGTCGGTAGATCACCGGGCCGCCGGGCCTACCACTTAACCCGATAACGCCTTGCAGGAATGCGAGCTCCGCCGGAGCCTGCTGCTGCGGGGCGTTTTTGTTTGCCTCGCCACCGCGCGACGCCTCACCCCCTCGGCTCCCCCTCTCCTGAGGCCTCACCCCCTCGGCTCCCCCTCTCCTGAGGCCTCACCCCCTTGGCTCCCCCTCTCCTGAGGCCTCACCCCCTTGGCTCCCCCTCTCCTGAGGGCGAGCCTTCGGCTCGTACCCCAGGAGAGGGGGATGGGGGGTGAGGCAAAAAAGCGCCTCCATGCCATCGTTCGCGCAGCCGAAATCCCCGTTGCCCGCTTGCGCTGCTCGCGCTCCTGTGCTAATATCCGCGCCAGGCAAAGCCCCGCGCCGCGCAGCGCGGGCAGCCTCGCGTTCCCGCATCCGACCGAAGGAACCAGCCATGATCCAAGCCGCCGACCTCTTCGCCGGCCTGCGCGACACCCGCTTGCCAGAGTTTCAGAAATACGTCGGCCTACACCCATTCTTGGAACCGATCATGCGCCGTCGAGCCAGGACACAGTTCGGTGTGACCTAAGGCCTTCCACTGACAGCCGGTACGCAGCACATAGAAGATGGCGTCTGCGCGCTGTAATACGGCCCACAACGCATCCGAGACCCGAAAACTGGTCGTCGTTTTGTTATTCGGCGTGCGAGCATGAGTATGCACGGCAAGCACTGCAAAGTCGGGCCTTCCAATGGAGCCGCTGTTGTCTCACTTGGTGATCTTGTCCCTGAGCCAGTCTGGCAGTTCGTTACTCCACACTCGCCAGAGTATCTTGTAAGCACTGCTGACGAACCACCAGTCTTTTGCGCTTTGATAGGTCTTTCCGCCGTGGAATAAATTGCAGCGGACCTTGTAGATTGCGCTCAATATATGGGGCCAGTTGTTCAATACTTGTGTGGATATTTCGCTCCCAGTACGTTCTGCCTCCTCCTTGTGTCTTTCGTAACATGGCGGTGAAAACCAGCGGTTTTTCGCCCCTTTCGCCCCGGCCGCCCGATTTAAAGCCATTACGTCTTCGACATAGTTCCTTCGCTCTCCGCTAGCCCAGGCAGGAATCTTGAGCCTATGCAGGGTACTGACCTGGAAGACCGGCCAGTGTTTCACGAAGTCGGAGCAGCACCCTGCGAAGTCTGAGTTTTCTTGCTTGGCCGCATCAAAACGCTGGTTCAGCGTCGGGTCTTGTCCAAGAGCAGCTACCCAAATGGCATCAGCCAGGTCCCTATTATTGGGCGCTTGCACTATCTGGGTTGCCCATCCATTGAAAGCCACCCAAAGGTAGATAAGAGTTTTGAACGGGTCCGGGTCCTTGACGGGGTTCTTGACTTTCGAGTTCGGCGAGGCCCGCTCTACCCAGAAACTTGCGAAGTCCCAGAATTCCGCATGTAGCTCGCAGCGCTTTACGAGCTTATCATAGGGCTTTGGGCACTTTGCGTCCTTTAATGGTTGGATGAGTTCTTCACATGTAGAGGGATTAGCATGGTTGTGCACGACATCCTCGCGGGTTAACTGACCACTTAATCGACAACGACAAACAACAGCGTCGCCTCAGGAATGTATCATATAGTCGCCGTCTTGAGCACTTCCTCGGCGGGCATGTCGGTCAGCTTGACGGCCACCACGGTCTCGCCGTCTGGGGCGTCTCCGTGATCGACGTGGTTAGTTATGTATCGGTGGTCATCGTCTGCTCCTGTTGAAAGTTGGGATGAAGCATAGCCCTGTGTGCTAACGTTCACATCGTAGGCCTCAACATTACGAATGTCAAGGCATTCGTCGCATTTCGGGCCGCCGCGAGGACGCGCTGGCCGCGGCCGCGGAGGCCGTCGCCATCTATCGGGAGCTGGCCGCGGCCCGGCCCGATGCCTTCCGGCCCGATCTGGCCCGGAGCCTCAACAACCTGGGCGGCTGGCTGAGCGCGCTGGGCCGCCGCGAGGCCGCGCTGGCCGCGGCCGCGGAGGCCGTCCAGCTCTACCGGGAACTGGCCGCGGCCCGGCCCGACGCGTTCCGGCCCGACCTGGCCGCCAGCCTCAACAACCTGGGCAACCGGCTGAGCGCGCTGGGCCGTCGCGAGGCCGCGCTGGCCGCGGCCGCGGAGGCCGTCGCCATCCGCCGGGAGCTGGCCGCGGCCCAGCCCGATGCGTTCCGGCCCAACCTGGCCGCCAGCCTCAACAACCTAGGCGCGATGCTGAACGCGTTGGGCCGCCGCGAGGA
Organism: Chloroflexi bacterium ADurb.Bin325; assembly: GCA_002068935.1. Lineage (GTDB taxonomy): Bacteria > Chloroflexota > Anaerolineae > CG2-30-64-16 > CG2-30-64-16 > MWBF01. Next base: position 66 of record MWBF01000151.1, on the reverse strand, counting down.
CGCGCTGGCCGCGGCCGAGGAGGCCGTCGCCGTCTACCGGGAGCTGGCCGCGGCCCGGCCCGCCGC